>JAWWOJ010000167.1:0-8174 GCA_033851885.1 Frankiales bacterium
ACGCCTCGACCTCGGCGACCGCGTGGTGAGCCTCTGCAGCGGCCATCCGGTCGCCACGGGTCCCGGCCGGCAGACCGAGGTCACCCGGCCGCCCCGCCTGCGGGCCGCCGCCGCCACGGTGTCGCTGCAGGTGCCGGAGGCACCGGCGACGGTGGCCGGACGCCGGCTTCCCGTCGTCCCGCTCCTCGTGCCGGTGCTGCTCGGCGTGCTGATGGCGGTGCTGAGCAACCCGCTGTTCCTGCTGTTCGCGCTGATGTCGCCGGTGATGGCGCTGAGCACCTGGTGGTCCGACCGCGGGCAGGGCCGCCGGACCACCCGGGAGCGGTCAGCCGCGCACGGCGCCGAGGTCGCCCAGCTGGCCGCCGAGGTGGCGCGGCTCCGGCTCGCCGAGACGGCCGCACGGCACGAGACCTGCCCCGACCCTGCCGCTCTGCTGCGCATCGCCTGCGACCCTGGGCCGCGGCTCTGGGAGCGGCGGCGGACCGACGACGACGCCCTGGTCCTGCGGGTCGGCACGGGGGTGCGGTTGCCGTCGACCTACCGGCTCAGCACGGGCAGCACGGAGCCGCTGGAGGACGTGCCGGTGACCGTGGCGCTCCGCGAGGTCGGCGTACTCGGCGTGGCAGGCCCCGGTCGGCCGCTCGCTCGCTGGCTGGTGGCCCAGTCGGCGGTGTTGCATAGCCCGCGCGACCTCAGCATCTGGCTGCTCGCGGATCCAGCTCAGGAGGGCACGGAGCAGGCGTGGGGCTGGCTGCGCTGGCTGCCGCATGCCGCGCCCGGTGGCGAGCAGCAGTGCGGTGCACTGGTCGGCTGCACCGTGGAGACCGTCGCAGCCCGGGTCGCGGAGCTCACCGCACTCGTAGCAGCCAGGACCGCTGCCTCCCGCGACGTCCGCGCCCAGCTCCAGGCCCGGCAGCTGCCCGATGTGCTCGTGGTGCTCGACGGTGCGCGGGCGCTGCGATCGCTCGCCGGGGTGCCCGCCGTGCTCCGTGACGGACCTGCGGTGGGTGTGCACGTGATCTGCCTCGAAGCGCGCCACCTGCTGCTTCCCGAGGAGTGCCAGGCCGTGGCGTCGGCCACGGGGGAGCTCCGGGCGCACGGGGCCGACGCCCTCGCCTTCCGGCCCGACCTGCCGACCGCAGCGTGGGCCGAGGAGCTGGCGCGCGCACTGGCCCCCCTGCGCGACGGTGGCACCGACGGCGACGCCGAAATACCCACCGCCGCCCGGCTCCTCGACGTCCTCCAGCTCGATCCGCCGACGGCAGCCGGCGTCCGCGCCCGCTGGGGTCGCACGACCGCCGCCGTGGTGGGGCTCGATGCAGACGGCCCCGTGGTGCTCGACCTGCGCCGCGACGGACCGCATGTGCTGGTCGCCGGCACGACGGGTGCCGGAAAGTCGGAGCTGCTCCAGACCCTGGTGGCGTCGCTCGCGGTGGCCAACCGGCCGGACGCGATGACGTTCGTGCTCGTCGACTACAAGGGCGGCGCCGCCTTCAAGGACTGCGCCCGATTGCCGCACACCGTCGGCATGGTCACCGATCTCGACGGGCACCTCGTGGCCCGCGCGCTGTCGTCGCTGACGGCGGAGCTGCGCACCCGCGAGCAGCTGCTGCAGGAGGCCGGGGCAAAGGACATCGAGGACCACTGGCAGACCGGCGCGACGCTGCCGCGCCTGGTGATCGTCATCGACGAGTTCGCGTCGCTCGCCGAGGAACTGCCCGACTTCGTGCGGGGCCTGGTGGGCATCGCGCAGCGCGGCCGGTCACTCGGGGTCCACCTCGTCCTCGCCACCCAGCGACCGTCCGGTGTCGTGAGCCCCGAGATCCGCGCCAACACCAACCTGCGCCTTGCGCTGCGCGTCACCGACGCCGCCGAGTCGCTCGACGTCCTCGACGCGCCCGATGCCGCGGGCATCCCGCGCAGCGTCCCCGGCCGGGCGTTCGCGCGCACCGGCCACAGCACGCTGTTCCCCTTCCAGACCGCCCGCGTGGGCGGTCGCCGTCCTCCGGCGGCGGGCGAGCGACCCGACGTCGTCGAGGTGCCGTGGTCGACCCTCGGCCTGCCGCCACCCTCGACGCACGTCGATGCGTCCGGCGATACCGGCGATACCGGCGATACCGGCGATTCAGCCACCGACCTGCATGCCCTCGTCGACGCCGTGCGCGCGGCCGCTTCGGGTCTCCCCGCGCCCCGGAGCCCGTGGCTCGATCCGCTGCCGTCGCTGCTGACGCTGACGGACCTCGACCGGCCGCGCCCGCTGCTGCTTCCCTACGGGCTGGAGGACGCGCCCGCCGACCAGCAGCGGCGCACGGCCGCTCTCGACCTCCTGCGCGCAGGCCACCTCCTGGTCGCCGGCGCCACCCGTTCTGGCCGTTCGACCCTGCTCCGGGCGCTGGCCGGGTCCCTCGCTCAGGGCACGTCGGCGGACGACGTGCACCTCTACGCGATCGACTGCGGCAACGGCGCCTTGTCGGCCCTGCGCGACCTGCCGCACACCGGGGCCGTCGTGACGCGCACCGAACCCGACCGGGCCGACCGGTTGCTGTCCCGGCTGGCCGCCGAGATCACCCGCCGGCAGGAGCTGCTGGCGGCCGCTGGTTGGGCCGACCTGGCCGAGCAACGGATCGCCTCCGACGCACCGCTGCCCTACCTGCTGCTGCTCGTCGACCGGTGGGAGGGGTTCACGGCCGCGTTCGACGAGGTGGACGCAGGGCGGCTCCCGGACACGCTGCTGCGGCTCGTGCGCGAAGGGTTGTCGACCGGTCTGCGGGTCGTCGTCACGGGCGACCGCACCGCGCTGATCGGCAAGCTGTCGCAGGCCATCGAGGACACGGTCGTACTGCGGCTGGCCGAACGCAGCGACTACGCCCTGGCCGGGCTGTCACCACGACAGCTGCCCGAGGTCGTGGCCGACGGGCGAGGCTTCCGTGCGGGCTCGGGACTCGAGCTGCAGGTGGCTCTGTTGTCCCGGGACCACTCGGGCGTCGCCCAGTCCGCCGCGCTCGCCTCCCTCGCGGCCGGTCTCCCTGCTGCTGCGCACCCCCCTTTTCGCGTCGACCCCCTGCCTGGGCGCATCACCTGGGACGAGGCGTCGGCGCTGTCCGGCGACCGGCCGGCCATCGCCGTCGGCGGCGACGAGCTGGCTCTGCTCGGGGCGGACCTGACCGGGGGCTTCACGATCGCCGGGCCACGGCGCAGCGGCCGGTCGACCGCTCTGGTCGGCCTCGCCGCCGGCGTGATCGCCGCGGGGCAGCCGGTGTGCGCACTCGCTCCGCGCCCGTCACCGCTCAGGGACCTGCCCGGCGCGCACCAGGTGGAGGACGCCGACACGCTCGTCCAGCTGCTCGCTGCCGCTGCCGGCCCTGTCACCGTGGTCGTCGATGACGCCGAGCTGCTCATCGACTCCCCCGTTGCCGACGTGCTCGCCCAGGTGCTCCGCGACGGCCGCGACACCGGCCATGCCCTCGTCGTCGCCGGCTCGCTCGATGAGCTGGCGGCGACCTTTCGCGGGTTCGCCGCCGACGTGCGCCGAAGCCGTTCCGGCCTGCTGCTCGGTCTCACCAGCCACGTGGACGCCGAGCTGCTCGGGATACGGCTGGCCCGGTCCGCCGTCCGCCCCGCTCCGGCCGGCCGCGGCCTGCTCGTCCGCAGCGGCCAGCACTGCACCGTGCAGGTCCCCGTCTGAGGCCGTGATCGGACTGGACCCGGACGCACGCCAGCGCCCGCCGACCGAGGCGTGCACCTCGTGCCGGCGGGCGCGACGACGTCCGGATCAGGCGAACCGTGAGGTGAGCGTCTGCTCCAGCGCGTCGTAGTCCTGACCGGCTCCGCGCAGCGCCAGGCCGATGCTGTCGAGTGCCTGCTGCATCTGTCGAGCCGTCTTGTCCCAGTCGGCGTAGAGCCCCTGGAACGACGCCGACGCCGCGCCTGTCCAGGAGTGCGCCAGGTCGCCCATCTGGCTGGTGAGCTGAGCCAGCCTGCCCTCGATCTCCGCGGCCTCCCGCGTGATCGTCGCCGCCTTCGCGGCGACGTCGCCGGTCGAGACCTTCACCTCGTACGTCATCTGGTGTCTCCTCCTCAGTCGTGGTGAGGAGACGGTAGAAAGCCGACGGGCCCAGCGCGGGATGCCCGCGGATCTGTGGAGAACTAGTCGCGCTGGTCGGCGAGCTTGCCGCGCAGCTGCAGGACGGCCTTGGTGTGCATCTGGCAGATGCGGCTCTCGGTGACCCCGAGCACCTGACCGATCTCGGCGAGCGTGAGGCCCTCGTCGTAGTAGAGGGTCACGACGATCTTCTCGCGCTCGGGCAGCGTGTTGATGGCCTTGGCGAGGAGGTACTTGGTCTCCTCGGTCTCGAACGCGGCGACCGGGTCCTCGGCCTTGGTGTCTTCGAGGGTGTCGACCAGCGAGAGCTTGTCGCCCTTCTCGCCGCCGGCCGACAGCAGCTCGTCGAGGGCGACCACGTTGACGAACGAGACCTGGCTGAAGATCGTGTGCAGCTCCTCGAGCTTGATCCCGAGCTCCTCGGCCACCTCGGCCTCGGTCGGCGAGCGGTGCAGCTTGGCCTCGAGCGCCGCATAGGCCTTCTCGACCTCGCGGGCCTTGTAGCGGACCGATCGCGGGATCCAGTCGATCGAGCGGAGCTCGTCGATGATCGCGCCCTTGATGCGGCTGATCGCGTAGGTCTCGAACTTGATGGCCCGTTCGAGGTCGAACTTCTCGATCGCGTCGATCAGCCCGAAGATGCCATAGGAGACCAGGTCGGCCTGTTCGATGTTCGGGGGGAGACCGACGCCGACCCGGCCGGCGACGTACTTCACCAGCGGGGAGTAGTGCAGGATGAGCCGCTCGCGGAGCTTCTCGTCCTTCGAGGACTTGTAGTCACGCCACAGGACCGCGATGGCGGCCTCGATCTCGGCGCGCTCCTCGTCGGAGACCCCGGCATACCGGCCCGTACGGCGGACCGGCTTCGCTTCCGGTGTGGCCGGCGCCTCCTCGACCACGGGTGAGTCGTCGGCTGTCGCCACCGGGCCGCCCGAAGGCTCAGGCTCGGGGGTGCGCGCGCTCATAGCTCGTCCTCAACCGCTCGATGGAGACATGCGTGTAGATCTGCGTCGTCGCGAGCGTAGCGTGGCCCAGCAGCTCCTGAACGCTCCTCAGGTCAGCACCACCCTCGAGCAGATGGGTCGCTGCGCTGTGGCGCAGGCCGTGCGGGCCGAGGTCAGGGGCCCCTGGCACGCCGGCGAGCCGACGATGAACGAGGGTGCGCACCATTCGGGGATCGACCCGTCCACCGCGCACTCCGAGCAACAAGGCGACTCCGCTCCGTGTTCCCGCCCAGTGCGGGCGGCCGTCCGACAGCCAGCGGTCAAGGGCCTGCTGAGCTGGTACCCCGTAGGGGACCGTTCTCTCCTTCCGGCCCTTGCCGAGGACCCGGACGACTCGGCGGCCGACGTCCACGTCGGCCAGGTCGAGCCCGCAGAGCTCGCTCACCCGGGCCCCGGTGGCGTAGAGCAGCTCCAGGGCAACCCGGTCGCGGAGGTCCTCAGGAGAGTCCCCCCCAAACGACACGAGAGCGACGGCCTCGTCCGGCCGGAGCACCTCCGGGAGCGGGCGGTGACCCTTGGGCGTCGCCAGCTGCGCTCCGGGGTCGGTCGGCAGCAGCCCCCGCCGGTGGGCCCACGCGGTGAAGGTCCGGGCCGCGGAACCACGACGCGCGAGGGTCCCGCGGGCCATCCCGGTGGTCCGGAGCCGAGCGAGCCACGAGCGCAGGACCGACAGGTCGATCTGCTCGAGGGCGGTGATCCCGAGCGAGGCGGCGTGGACGAGGAGCGCGGCGACGTCGCCGTCGTAGGCACGGACGGTGTGCGGCGAGCGGTCCCGTTCCAGCACCAGATGCGCGTGAAAAGCCTGCCGCGCGTCCTCGAGGGCCCGCGGCAGCTCCTCGATCACCCCCGCCGCCACTCCTTGAACCTGAACCACAAGCCCGCCGGGGTCAAGCGCCCACGCCCAGCCCGCATGCCTAGCCCGCACCCAGGGTCGTGAGCCGCCAGCCGCCGTCCCGCTGCTCGACGAGCCCGGCACCGAGCAGCTCGGGCAGCGCCACCTGCACCAGGAGCGCCGGGACACCGGCCGCGGCTGCGATGCGGGCGACCCCGATCGGGCGCCGGACCGGCATGGCGTCGAGGATCCGGCGGGTCTGCTCCTCGAGCCGGTCCCGGGGGTGGACGGTCCCCCGCGGCTCGGGTGCCAGGTAGGTCCCCATCGGGTGCAGGATCTCGAGGATCTCGGCGGCGTTCGTGACCAGCGGCCGGCCGGCCCTGATCAGCGCGTGCGTGCCGATCGACTGCGTCGACGTGACCGGACCCGGCAGCGCCATGACGGGCCGCCCCAGGTCGACTGCCCGGCCAGCGGTCGACAGCGACCCGCTGCGCGCGGCGGCTTCGACGACCACGGTCCCCTGCGTCACCGCGGCCACCACCCGGTTGCGGACGAGGAACCGCATCCTCGTGACCCCGCAGCCGGGTGGCAGCTCGCTGACCAGCAGCCCCTCGCGGCCGATCTGGTCGAGCAGCCGGTCATTGCCGCGCGGGTAGACCAGGTCCAGCCCGCACGCCAGCACCGCCACGGTCGGCGCAGCGGCCGCCGCCAGCGCCCCGCGGTGCGCGGCGGCGTCGATCCCGTAGGCACCGCCCGAGACGACCGTCACCCCGGCCTCGGCCAGCCCGAACGACAGCTCCTTGGCGATCTCGAGCCCGTACGGCGTACCGGCCCGGGCTCCGACCACCGCCGCGGAGCTGAGGACGGCCTCGCGGAGGGGGTGCGGGCCCTTGACGAACAGCACGATCGGCGGCGCCATCCCCTTGACCTCCCCCGACATGACCCCCGGGGGCCAGCCGAGGCCCTCGGGCCACTCCTCGTCGCCAGGGCAGACCACGCGGGCGCCCAGGCCGTGCAGCCGTTCGAGGTCCTGCTGCGGGTCGCAGACCTCCAGCCGGGCGGCCAGGCCGTCCAGCGCGCGCTGCCCGAGCTGCCCCCACGGCGCTCCTGCCCTGACCGCGGCCCACACCTCGACCGCCGACGCCGACTGGAGAGCAGCCCAGACGTCCAGCGATCCCGGCTCGGTCACCCGTGCGAGCCCGAGCCGGGCGAGCACCTCCTCGTCGGTCACGCCGCCCACCGCTTGTGCAGGGTGTCGTCGCCGAGCCGCAGGCTGAGCGCGAGCTTGGCGTCGACGTCGGTCGGCTCGGGATGCCCGTTGAGGTCGGCGAACGTCCAGGCCATCCGCTGGACCCGCCCGAACCCCCGAGCCGTGAGCAGCCCCTCGTCCATCGCCTTGCCGATCGGAGCCACCGCGGACCGGGAGAGCGGCCAGCGCTGGAGCAGCACCGTCGGCGGTATGTCGGCGTTGGTCCGGTAGGGCGTCCCGACCAGCCGCGCGGCCGCGGCCGCACGTGCCCTCGCGACCCGGACGGCGATGTCGGCGGAGGTCTCCCCGCCGCTGTCGGACATCACGTCCGCCCGGCTGATCGCCTGCAGGGACACGTTGAGGTCCATCCGGTCCAGCAGCGGCCCCGACATCCGGGTGAGGTAGGTCCGGCGCCGGTCCGGGGTGCAGGAGCACTTGGATTCCGACTGCGCGCACGGGCAGGGGTTGGCCGCGAGCAGCAACGAGAATCGGGCCGGGTAGGTCGCTGTCCCCTGCACCCGGCTGATGCTGATGCGGCCGCTCTCGAGCGGTTGGCGCAGCGCATCGAGGACGCCCGACCTGAACTCCGGTGCCTCATCCAGGAACAGGACCCCGCGGTGCGCGAGCGACGCCGCACCCGGCTTCGCCAGGCCGCCGCCGCCACCGATGAGCGCAGCCTGCGTCGACGAGTGGTGCGGCGCCTGGAAGGGGGCGTGGCTGATCAGCACGTCCGGAGGCAGTGCCTCGGCCACGGAGTGGATCGCGGTCACCTGCAGCGACTCCTCGACCGACAGCGGCGGCAGGATCGAGGGCATCCGTTCGGCCAGCAGCGTCTTGCCGCAGCCGGGCGGTCCGGTCATCAGCAGGTTGTGGCCGCCCGCCGCCGCCACCTCACACGCGGTGCGCCCGACCGGCTGGCCCGCGACGTCCCGGAAGTCCCCGACGTCGAGGCCACCCGCCGGTGCCGCCGGCGGCACGACTACCTCG
>JAWWOJ010000168.1:0-5122 GCA_033851885.1 Frankiales bacterium
TGCATCGGGTCGAGGCCGTCGGGGCGTTCGACGACGTGGACGAGGCCGCGCTCGGCGAGAGCGGCCAGTGCCGAGACGATGACGTACTCGCCGTTGCCGGACAGGGTGACCAGGTCCCGGACGGTGCGGCGGCCGTCGACCAGCGACAGCAGCGTCCACTCGTCCTTGGTCAGTGCCGCGTCGCCGTCGGGTGCTGCGGCCATGCTGACAGGGGCGTCGACCGACGGCACCTTCTGGACCAGTGCCTGCCAGGTCTCGAGACGACGACGGCCCTCGGTCACGACCTCCTCGACCTCCAGGGCAGCACCGACGTCGTCGGGGTCGGCCTCGTCCATGACGAACGCGAACTCACCCGCCTCCCATCGGAGCAGCTCGAAGACCGCGTCCTTGGCCTGCTCGATCGCGAGCCGCTTCGCGTCGTCCTCGGGCACGCTGCCCTGCGAGAGCAGCGTCCTGCCGAGACCCTCGCCGGGGCTGTCGAGCAGCAGCTCGACCGCATCGGCTAGGTCCTTGTCCGACACCAGCCCGGAGCCGACCATGCGACGGCCCAGCGCCTGACACGCGACATCGCCACGGCCGCCCGTCACCGCGCCCTCGCGCAGGTGGACGACACCGTGGTGTCCGTCGCGACGCAGGTGCAGCGTCCCGGTCTTCTTCGTGTAGCTCAACAGCTGGAAGATGTCCGGGAGGCTGAACGCGTCGAGCGTTCCTTCGAGCCTCATCGTCTTCTCTCGTCCGTGACTTGCGTGGGCTCGCTCAGGACCAGTGCGGGTTGTCGCCGGGCAGTACGGAACCGCTCGGGGCGTAGGAGCTCCAGGCAGGAGCCTCGCCCGTGGGTACGGCCGTCACGGGCTCAGCAGGCAGGGACGGTACGGCGGACAGCAGCGGCTCAGGGGCAGCGGTGGCCTCGGCGACCGTGACCGCGAGCGGAACCGCGACGGGCTGAGCGGGCACCTCAGCGGGGAGCTCGGCGACCGTCTCGACGGGGACCTCCTGGCGGAGTACCTCGGCGACGGTGGCGGCGGTACGGCGTACCTCGTACAGCATCATGCCGACCTTGGCGCCCTTGGCCGCGACGGCGACCAGGACGGCCTCGTCGTCGGCGGACACCAGGAACACGGTGCCGGAGTCACCCTCGATGTAGACCTGCGACAGCTCGCCACGGCCGAGGCCCTGGGCGGCGCGCTCACCGAGCGACAGGAGGGCGGCGCTCATCGCGGCGACCCGGTCCTCGTCCATGCTCTGCGGCAGCGCGGACGCCATCGGCAGTCCGTCGAAGGAGACGACCGCGGCCGCCTCGATCTCGGGGGTCTGCGACAGCAGGCCATGGATGGCCGCGTCGAGCCGGTTAGACCGGGATCCCGCGTGCAGGTCAGACATGCTGTGGCCACCTCTCGATACCGGGCACGCGCCCACGCGCCCTTCGTTCATCCCTTCGGCGCATTCCGGGTGGCGCTTGAGGGTCAGGCGAGCGCCAGCCGCATCGCCTCGAGCGGCGCAGGGTGGCCAGTCATGAGCTCGACCTGGGCAGCGGCCTGGTGCAGCAGCATCTGGGCACCGCCCACCACGGTGGCACCGGCGGCGAGGTAGGCCTGGGCCAGCGGGGTGGGCCACGGCGCGTAGACGACATCCAGCAGCGGGACGTCCGAGGACGGATCGCTCCCGAACCCGTCGAGCGCCCCGGCGGGGACGGTGCTCACCACCAACTGCGGCCAGCGGTCCTCCAGCTCGAGCGGGTGCAGCTCGCCGTACCGAAGCTCGACCCCCACCGCCGCGGCGACCGGCTCGAGCGCCCTGGCCCGCTCCTGGCTGCGGGCGAGCACCCGCACCTGGTGGCAGCCGAGGTCGTGGAGCGCGACCACGGCGCTGGCTGCCGTGGCGCCGGCGCCGATCAGCGCGGCCCGCTCGATCCGTGCGACGCCGGCCTCACGCAGCGCGGCCACCATGCCGTGGACGTCGGTGTTGTGCCCGTGCCGCTCGCCGTCGCGCAGCAGCACGGTGTTGGCGGCTCCGGTGATCTCGACGAGCCGGGTGCGCTCGTGCAGCAGCGGCAGGACCTCCTGCTTGAGAGGCATGGTGAGGCTGAGCCCGGCCCACTCGCTCCCGAGAGTGCGCACGAACTCCTCGAGCTCACCAGCAGCGACCTCGATCCCGTCGTACTGCCAGTCGAGGCCGAGCGCGGCGTACGCCGCCCGGTGCAGCGCCGGGGACAGCGAGTGCGCGATCGGCGCCCCGAGGACCGCAGCCCTCATCTAGTACACGCCGTCCCGCTGGGCCTTCGCCTTCGCGGTGAGGAAGGCGTTGTAGTCACTGGTGAACAGGCTGTGGCCCGCCTTGTCGATGGTGACGAAGTACAGCCAGTTCCCCGCCGCCGGATGCAGCGCGGCGGTGAGCGCGGCCTCGCCCGGCGAGTCGATCGGTGTCGGAGGCAGCCCGTCGTGCTGGTAGGTGTTGTACGGAGAAGAGCTGCTGATGTCCTCGTTGCTCAGCCGGGCCTTCCGCTCCGCGAGGACGTAGTTGAGGGTCGAGTCGAGCTGCAGCCGCATCCCCTTGGCGAGCCGGTTGAGGACGACTCGGGCGACCTTCGCGCGGTCGGCGGGCTGCGCCGTCTCCTTCTCGATGATGCTGGCCACGATCACCGCCTGGTACGCGGTGAGGTGGACCGCCTCCGCGCCGGTGTCGAGACTGAGGCCGCCGGCCACCTCGGAGTACTTCTCGGTCATCATCCGGAGCGCGTCCACCGCCGCCGTACCCGGCTCCACGTCGTAGGTGGCCGGGAACAGGAACCCCTCCGGCTTGTTGCCGGCATAGCTGGGCAGCCCGAGGACGGCGGGGTTCCCGAGTGCCGCGATCACGTCGGCTCGGGGCAGCTCGGTGTCCTTGACGAGCCGGTCGACCACGCTCGCCAGCGGGGTCCCCTCCGGGATGGTGACGCGCCCGCGCCTGCGGTGCTTGCCGTCGAGGAGAAAGCCCAGCGCCTGCGAGGCGGCCATCTTCAGGTGCAGCTCGTAGAACCCCGGCTGCAGCTTGCGGTAGCCCGGGGTCGCCTTCGCAGCCTTGGTGAACGCCTTGACACTCTTGACGACACCGCCGTCGAGGAGGGTCTGGCCGACGGTCCGGGCGCTGTCGCCGCTGTGCACCTGGATGACCGCCGTGCCGCTGCCGGCGCCGCTGTAGTCGGGGGCACCGAACGCGGCGTCGTAGACGTACCTGCCGCCGAGGCCGAGGCCGGCGACGAGAGCGAGGACAACGACCGCGACGACGGTCAGGCCCACGGGCTTGGGCAGGTGCTTGCTGGGCGTGGACATCGAAACCGATCTTAGTGGCGGTCCAGATAGCCCTGGAGCAGGGCGACGGCCGCCGCCTGGTCGATCAGCCTGCGGTCAGCCTTCTTGCCCGATGCGCGCAGGGCCGCGGTCGCGGTGACCGTCGTGAGCCGCTCGTCGACGAGCTCGACAGGGAGGTCGGTCTCGAGGGCAGCCACCCAGTCCCGGGCCATGTCGGCACTGGCGCTGGTGCTCGTCCCCGACAGGCTCGTAGGGAGGCCGACGACGAGCCGCACCGCCCCGCGCTCGGCGCAGATCTCCAGCACCCGGGCATGCCCGGGCGCGGGCACGGTCTCGACGGGGCTGGCGAGGATGCGGTGCGGATCGCTGGCGGCCACCCCGACCCTGACCGTCCCGACATCCACCCCCACCACCACCCCCCGGGGGCCGTCGATGTGGACATATGGGGTCGCTGGGTCACTCATGACCAGCCCATATGTTCACATCCACGGGGCGCGGGGTTAGGCGGTGGCGATGCGGCCGACGAGGTGCTCCGCCGCCTCGAGGGCCGCCGTGATGCCGGCACGGTTGGTGCCACCGCCCTGGGCGATGTCGTCCTTGCCGCCGCCCTTGCCGTCGACGGGCGCCGCGGCCTCGCGCAGCAGGTCGTTGGCCGACAGACCCCGGGCCCGGCCGCCGTCGTTCACTGCCGCGACGAGCGTGACCCGGTCCCCACCGGCCGCCACCAGCACCGCACCCGGTCCGGTCAGCCGGCCGCGGATGTCCAGCGCGAGGTTGCGGACCAGGTCGCCGGGGGTGCCGTCGGGCGCCTGCACCGCGACGTACTGCAGACCGAAGACGTCCTTCGCGGCGGACGCCAGCTGACCGGCCTGCTGCAGCACCGCTCCGGCGCGCAGGTTGGCGAGCTCCTTCTCCGTCTCGCGCAGCTTGTCGACGACCGCGGCCACCCGCTCGGGGACCTCCTCGCTCGGCACCTTGAAGGTGCTCGCGAGACCGGACAGCAGCACGTGCTCACGCGCCAGGAAGCGGTAGGCGTCGAAGCCGACGAGCCCCTCGACCCGTCGTACCCCCGAGCCGATCGACCGCTCCGACAGCAGCGTGATCATGCCGAGCTGACCGGACCGCGCGGCATGGGTGCCGCCGCACAGCTCGCGCGCGAAGTCGCCGACCTCGACGACTCGGACGCTGTCGCCGTACTTCTCGCCGAAGAGCGCCATCGCGCCCATCCGGCGGGCCTCGTCCTGGGAGGTGACGAACGCCCGCACCTCGAGGTCGGCCAGTGCGATCTCGTTGATCTGCTGCTCGACGTCCTTCAACGCACTTTCGGGTACGGCGGACGGGCTCGAGAAGTCGAAGCGGAACCGCCCCGGGTGGTTCTCCGATCCGGCCTGCGTCGCCTGCTCTCCCAGCGCGTTGCGCAGCCCCTGGTGCACCAGGTGCGTGGCGGTGTGGGCGCGGCTGATCGCCCGGCGGCGCGCGACGTCGACGAGCGACTGGGCATGCGCCCCGACGGTGAGCTCGCCGCTGACGACCCGGGCCCTGTGCACGACCAGCTCGGGCAGGCTGCGCTGCACGTCGTCGACCTCGATGACCGCCCCGTTGGAGAGCACGATCCGGCCCTGGTCGGCGAGCTGCCCGCCGCCCTCGGCGTAGAACGGGGTGCGGTCGAGGACGATCTCGACGGTCGAGCCCTCACCGGCCGCGTTGGCGACCACGCCGTCGACGAGCAGGCCCTTCACGACGCCCTCGCACACGACCTCGGTGTAGCCGGTCAACTCCGAGGCCCCGGCCTGGTCGCGCAGTCCGCGGTTGGCGGACACGTCGAGGTGGCCGAG
>JAWWOJ010000178.1:0-7551 GCA_033851885.1 Frankiales bacterium
CCGGTCCACGCGTTCCCGGTCCAGGCGTTGCCCGTCCAGGCGTTGCCCGTCCAGGCGTTGCCCGTGTAGTCGATCGAGGTCCACGCGTTGCCCGTCCAGGCGTTGCCCGTCCAGGCGTTGCCCGTCCAGGCGTTGCCCGTCCACGCGTTGCCCGTCCAGGTCGGGTCGGTCCACTGACCGCAGTAGTTGCCGCGGTCGTCGGCGAGCAGCCACGTCACCGTGCCGCAGCTCGTCGACAGCACGGCGGCCGAGCCACGGGAGGCCTCGAGCGAGCCGCCACCCACCGCGATCGGCAGCTGTGGCAGGACCAGGCCGACGGAGGCGCTGTTCGCCGTCTTGATCTGCAGGCGGCCGGCGCCCTGGAGCGTGGTCGCCACACCCGAGATCCGGGTGGCCGTCGAGGTGAGCGCGAACTTCACCTGGTCCGGCGTCCACGTCGGGTGGGCGGCCAGCAGCAGCGCGGCGGCACCGGAGGTGACGGCGGTCGCTTCCGACGTACCACTTCCCTTGATGTACGCCGAGCCGACCAGCGCCTGCGGGTTGGCCTGCTCGATGGCCGATCCGGGCGCCCGCGTCGCGATCAGGGTGCGGCCCGGCGCGACCAGGTCGGGCTTCATGCGGCCCTGCGCCGTCGGGCCCTGAGAGGACCAGGCCGGGATGGTGTCGTTCAGCGCGTTGCTGTCGCCCTTGTCGTCGTAGGCGCCAACGGTCACCACGAGCGGGTCGTCACCGGGCTTGAGGATGGTGCCGGCATTGGGGCCGGAGTTGCCGGCGGCCGCGATGACCGTGACGCCCATGCCCCAGAGCCGTTCGACCGCGTAGTTCAGCGGGTCGATGATCGGGTCCTGCGTCGACGGCACGCCCCACGACAGGTTGAGGACCCGGATGTTGTAGGTGTCCTTGAAGGCACCGATCCAGGTCATCGCGGTGAGGATCGTGGAGACGTCGGTCGCGCCGTTCCGACCGGCCGCCTTGACGGCGATGATGTTCACGTCCGGTGCGACACCGGTGCGCGGGTGGTTGGCGCCGGCGGCGGCGCCGCTCGCGCCGATGATGCCGGCCATCAC
This sequence comes from Frankiales bacterium, assembly GCA_033851885.1. GTDB lineage: Bacteria > Actinomycetota > Actinomycetes > Mycobacteriales > SCTD01 > RYN-111. Next base: position 1,068 of record JAWWOJ010000178.1, read on the forward strand.
GGTGCCGTGGCCGAAGCTGTCGACGGCGTTGTTGTTCTCGCCGGAGAAGTCGGGGCCGTGCATGACCCGGCCGGCCAGGTCGGTGACGTCGGAGACGCCGGTGTCGAGCACGGCGACGCCGATGCCCGCGCCCCTGTTGCCGGTCTGCGCCCAGGTGCTCGTCGCCTGCGACGTCCAGGCGTACGCCGACGCCGAAAGGCTGTCGTCCCAGCCGTTCCCGGCGAGCTGGATCTGCCGGTTGGCGGTCACCGCGAGGACACCCGCGGCCCGGGCCAGGGCGGCCAGGTGGTTGGCCGGTACGTCGGCAGCGGTGCCGTGCACGATGGTCAGCGCGCGCAGGTGCGTCCCGCCCGCCGCGCGGACCGCGGCGTCGACGGCTGCGTCGGCCCCCGCGCGCCCCGAGACGACGACCGCCACCGGGTGGGAGCCCGAGATGCTGAGACCGCGGTCCAGCCCGGCCGGGCGGCCCGCGGCAGCAGCCGCGGAGGCACCGGCGACCAGGGTGCCGCCTGTCAGGGCCAGCGCGACCGCGAGACCCACGGGGCCTCGGATCCGACGTGACGATGCACTCACTGTGGCTCCCCCGGGGGGTGGGTGACGATGCGTGAGCGGGACATGGCTCTCTGCACTCAGCAGAATCTGGTGTGCGGGTCAGTTGCGACATGGCCCGTTGTGGCCATTCACTGACAGTGAGTGACTGCGGGACTACCGGACGCGGTCGGAAGCGGGCATTCACTCCCGTAGCAGCACCCGAGCGCCGTTGTCGTGGAGCACGCTGCGCAACCAGGAGTCACCGAAGCCGAGGCGCAACAGCGCCTCGACCTGGTGCGCATACGGGTACGGGGTGTTCGGGAAGTCGCTGCCCAGCAGCACCTTCCGCTCAAGACCGACAAGCCGGGCACGCAGCTCCGGGGGGAACGGAGCGGCCCGCTCCGCGAAGTCGGTGAAGGCCATGGTGGTGTCGAGGTGGACGTTGTCGTAGGTCTCGGCGAAGGACAGGAAGGCCTCGTACTCCGGCATGCCCAGGTGCGCGATGACGGCGGCCAGCCTGGGGTGCCGGCGCAGCACCTCACCGAACGGGCCCGGCCCGGTGAACGCCCCGGGTGCCGGGCCGCTCCCGCAGTGCACCACCACCGGCGTCCCCGCCTCGGCCAGCAACCCCCACACGTCATCGAGCAGCGGGTCGCGCGGGTCGTAGCCGCCGACCTGCACGTGCGCCTTGCCGATCCGCGCCCCGGCGGTCAGCTGCTCCTCGACGTCGGCCCGGGCACCTGCCTCGGGAAAGAACGTGAAGGTGTGCAGCACGTCACCGGTCTCGCTGTGCCGGGTCGCGAAGTCGGCCGCCCAGGCGTTCAGCCAGGCAGACATCCCCGGCTTGTGCGCGTAGACCAGGGACGGGAAGGCCCGGACGCCCATCGCCCGCAGCCGGGCGAGGCGGTCCTCCTCCTCGGTGCGGTAGGCGATCGGCCAGGGGACGCCGGTCAGCGGGCCTGCGGCGTCGAAGTACGCCCAGACCTTGTCCATGACGTTGCGCGGCATGAAGTGGACGTGCGCGTCCACCAGCCCAGGCAGGCCCAGCTGCTGCCAGACAGCGGGAACGTCAGCGTCGTCCACGTTCCTGGCCGCGCCCTTTCAGGCCGCGACCCAGCGCCTTCTGGATCTCCCGCTTGGAGTCGCGCTCCGACATGGCCTGTCGCTTGTCGTGCGCCTTGCGGCCCTTGGCGAGCGCCAGCTCGACCTTGGCGTGACCGTCGCTGAAGTAGAGCTGCAGGGGCACCAGGGCCAGACCGCTCTCCTTGGTCTTGCCGACCAGCCGCTCGATCTCGGCCTTGTGGAGCAGCAGCTTGCGCTGCCGTCGCGGTGTGTGGTTGTTCCAGGTGCCCTCGGTGTACTCCGGGATGTGGGCCCCCATCAGCCAGGCCTCGCCGTTCTGGATCACGCCGTAGGCGTCGATGATCGAGGCCCGGCCCTGACGCAGCGACTTCACCTCGGTGCCGGTCAGCACCAGCCCGGCCTCGTGGGTCTCGAGGATCTCGTAGTCGTGCCTGGCCTTCTTGTTCTGCGCGATGGTCTTGCCGCGACCGGTCTCACGGCCGCTCGGCTTGCGCTCCATCACCCTCGGCCGCCGGTGTCGACCTGCAGCCCGGCCAGGACCTCCATCGCCCGACGCAGCGCGACCCGGCTGTCGTTGCTGACGACCTGGATGTCGGGCTCGATGCCGACGCCGTCGACGGACCGGCCGGACGGCAGGGCGTAGCGGGCGACCGTCAGGGCGAGCGACGAGCCGTCGGACAGCCGCTTGGGCTCCTGCACGGTGCCCTTCCCGAAGGTGCGGGACCCGACGACGACAGCCCGGCCACGGTCCTGCAGTGCACCGGCGACGACCTCGGCCGCACTGGCTGTCCCCCCGTCGACGAGCACGACGAGCGAGATGCCTGTGTTGCCGTTGCCCACGGCCTCGAGCCGCGTCGGCGGCTCGTCGCGCCGGGTGTAGCTGACGACCGTGCCGCCGTCCAGGAAGGCACTGGCCGTCTCGACGGCCTCCGTGAGCAGGCCGCCCGGATCGCCTCGCAGGTCGAGGACGACGGCCTGGGCGTGCTTCGTGACGAGCCCGGCGAGAGCGTCCCGGACCTGGCGGCCGGTGCCGCGCGAGAAGCTCGGGACCGTGATGCGGCCGACGGTGGTCGAGAGCATCGCGGAGGTGACCTCGAGCGCGGGTACCTCGGCCCGGACCAGCGTCAGCGCACGGTCCCGGCCCGCGTGCCGGAGCAGCAGCGCAACCGTCGTACCCGGGCTTCCGCGCAGGCCGCTCGCGACGTCGGCCGGCGTGAGCCCGGCGGTCGAGCGTCCGTCGACGCCGCGCAAGACGTCACCGACGGCCACACCGGCACGGTGGGCCGGGCTGTCGGCCGCGACCTGCGAGACGACCAGGCCCGCGACGGAACGACGCAGCCAGATGCCGACGCCGGCGTAGGCGCCGTTGCCCGAGTCGCCTTCGGCCCAACTCCCCCACTGGTCGCCAGCGGCGGCGAGCATCGCCTTGATCGCCGCGGCATCGAGGGCGTCCTTGTCGACGGGCAGCAGCGAGGAGCCCGCGATCTGGTGGGCGGCGTCGTCCAGCACGCCCGTCGACGGGGCGGTGTCGTGGTCAGGTGTGCTCCCTGCCCCGGCGACCACGCCCAGCACGAACGCGGCCGCCAGCGCCACGGCGGCGCCGGAGGCGATCGCGGTGCGGCGGAGCGCCGTGCGGTGCTCACGGAGACGGGCCATCGGACCAGTCTAGAGAGCAGGCTCAGACGCGCAGGTGCCGCTGGATCGCGAGGAACGACGAGGCGGTCGACAGCAGGATGCCGAAGAGGAACAGCCAGGGGAACGTCCCGACGACCTCGGACCACCCGATGAACGGGGTGAAGGTCAGCGACGGGGCGAGCACGCCGTCGACGAAGCTCACCTTGGCGATCACCAGGAACCCGCAGGCGAAGGCCGCCCCGACCGAGCCGGCCAGCGCTCCCTCGAGGAGGAAGGGCAGCCGGATGTAGAGGTTGCTGGCACCGACGAGCCGCATGATGCCGGTCTCCCGGCGCCGGCTGAACGCGGCGACCCGGATGGTGTTGAAGATCAGCAGCGCGCACGCGATGAACATCACGATGGCGATGACGAAGATGCCGTTGCGCAGGCCGTTGAGGAACTTGAAGAACGGGTCCAGGGTCTTGCGGATGTCGGTGACCTGCTCGACGCCGGGCTCGTCCTGCACCGCGCTGGCGACGACGGCGAACTTGCTGGGGTCCTTGAGCTTGACCCGGTAGGACTCCGGCAGCGCGTCGGGGTTGGTGTTCTTGACGATCTCGGGTGAGTTGGCGAACTGCTTCTGGAAGTTCTTCCAGGCCTGCTGCTTGGACTCGTAGTAGACCTTCTGCACCGCGGGGTTGTTGTGCAGGTCCGTGGAGATCTGCTCCCGCTGCGCTTCGCTGACGTCCACCCCTTTGCAGTTGGGACTCTCCACGATGTGGTTGCAGAGGAAGATGGAGACCTCGATCTTGTCGTACCAGTAGCTCTTCATGAGGCCGACCTGGCTGCGCATGAGCATGGCCGAACCCACCAGCGCGAGGCTGACGGAGGTCGTGATGATGACGGCGATGGTCATGGTGAGGTTGCGACGGAGACCGATAAGGATCTCGCTGGTGACGAACTGTGCGCGCACGACAGAGTCCTTCGGCAGTCAGGCGCCGTAGCCGTAGACGCCGCGGGACTGGTCGCGCACGACCTTGCCCTGCGACAGCTCCACGACCCGACGGCGCATGGAGTCGACGATGGCGGAGTCGTGCGTCGCCATGACGACCGTGGTCCCGGTCCGGTTGATCCGGTCGAGCAGCTTCATGATCCCGATGGAGGTCTGGGGGTCGAGGTTGCCGGTGGGCTCGTCGGCGAGCAGGATCATCGGCCGGTTGACGAAGGCCCGTGCCACCGCGACGCGCTGCTGCTCACCGCCCGACAGCTCGTCCGGCATGCGCTGCGCCTTGCCGTCGAGGCCGACGAGGTCCAGGACCTCGGGGACGACCTTGGCGATCGTGCCCTGCGGCTTGCCGATGACCTCGAGGGCGAAGGCGACGTTCTCGAAGACCGTCTTGTTGGGCAGCAGCCGGAAGTCCTGGAAGACGCAGCCGATGGAGCGCCGCAGCGCCGGCACCTTCCAGCTCGACAGCGAGGAGAGGTCCTTGCCCGCGACGTGCACGCGACCCGACGTCGGGGTCTCCTCCTTCAGTACGAGGCGCAGGAAGGTGGACTTCCCGGAGCCGCTCGAACCGACGAGGAAGACGAACTCGCCCTTCTCGATGTCGACGTCGACCGAGTCCAGTGCCGGTCGCGTGCTCGTGGGGTAGCTCTTGACCACCTGTTCCATGCGGATCACCCGTTCAGTCTAGGTAACCCGCGTTCAGTGCCGGGGACGCCGGACCGGCGGGTAGCCTGAGAGTTCAGCCTGTGAGTGGAGGAGGTACGAGTGAGCTACGACCTCATCTGCGCGAACTGCTCCGGGCTGGTCGAGCTCGGGCGCTGCGTCGTGTGCCGTGACTCCCGCGAGCGCCTGCGGGCCGACCGCCGGCTGCCCGCGTCGTGGCTGCTCGCGGCCGCCGCGGTGCTGGGCATCCTGTCGCTGCTGGCTCGCTAGCTGCCGGACTGGTCGCCCTCGTCCCTGGTGCGACGCCAGCGGATCGCCGCCTCGACGAGCTCGTCGATCTCGCCGTCGAGGACGCCCTGGGTGTTGGAGGTCTCCACCCCGGTCCGGAGGTCCTTGACCATTTGGTAGGGGTGCAGGACGTAGTTGCGGATCTGGGACCCCATCGCGTTCGCACTCTTGCTGCCGCGGATGGCGTCCATCTCGGCGAGCTCCTCCTCGCGCTTGCGCTCGAGCAGCTTGGTCTGCAGCACGACCATGGCAGCGGCGCGGTTCTGGATCTGTGAGCGCTCGTTCTGGCAGGACACGACGATGTTGGTCGGCAGGTGCGTGATGCGGACCGCCGAGTCGGTCGTGTTGACGCCCTGGCCGCCGGGGCCGCTCGACCGGAAGACGTCGACCCGGAGGTCCTTCTCGTCGATGTCGATGAAGTCGGCGGTCTCGACCACGGGAGTGACGTCGACGGCGGCGAAGGTCGTCTGCCGGCGGTTCTGGTTGTCGAACGGGCTGATTCGCACGAGGCGGTGCACGCCGTGCTCGCCCGCGAGGGTGCCGTAGGCGTAGGGGACCTTCACCTCGAAGACGACGCTCTTCACGCCCGCCTCTTCGGCCTCCTGGTACTCATAGACGTCGAGCGGGTAGTCGTGCCGCTCGGCCCAGCGGTAGTACATCCGCCAGAGCATGAAGGCCCAGTCCTGCGCCTCGGTGCCGCCCTGGCCAGGGCTGATCTGCACGAGCGCATGCCGCATGTCGTACTCGCCTGACAGCAGGGTCCGGACCTCGAAGGACCCGATCTCCCTCGTGAGCGCCGCCAGCTCGTTGTCGGCCTCGAGTTCGGTCCCCTCGTCGGACTCCTCGGCCGCCATCTCGTAGAGGACGGCCAGGTCGTCGAGGCGCGAGCGGTAGCTCTCGAGCCGCTTGAGATCGGCCTGGACCACCGACAGCTGACCGGTGATCCGCTGGGCCTTCTCCTGGTCGTCCCACAGGCCCGGCATCGCAGCCTGCTCCTCGAGGTCGACCGCCTCCTGCCGGAGCTTCGGCAGGTCGAGGACCTTCTCGATGCTGGTCAGGGTGGCGTCGAGAGCCTTGAGGTCGGAGGAACGGTCGGCAGCCACGATCGGCCAGCCTAGTCGCGGTCACGCCGCCACTCACGCTGCTCCTCAGGCCGAGGCGAAGCGCTCCCTCGGCGTCGGCAGCGCCCGGACGCGGGGCAGCTTTGCCGCGGCAAGCCAGCCGAGGAGCTCCTCGCCCCGCATCGGTCGCGCGAGGTGGTAGCCCTGCATGAGGTCGCAGCCGAGCTCCCGGAGTCGC
>JAWWOJ010000262.1:0-10656 GCA_033851885.1 Frankiales bacterium
CACGGCTCCGGATCGCCTGTCCAGTCGAGCCCACGCACCACGTCGTCACTGCGGCGCCCGCCGATGACGCGGGCCAGCTCGCCCTCATCGGCGACGGTGAGCGTCGCCGCGGGACCGCCCTCACCGAGCGTCCAGCTGCGGTCCCCTGCGTGCAGGGTCAGCGTGCCGAGGCCCTCGGCCCGGGGGCGCGCGCGGTCGATGATCCCGTCGAGCACCAGCGCGTGCGTCGGCGTGCTGCCCAGCGGCAGGCCGAGTGCCTCGAGCACGTCATCGCCGTGCATAGTCACGTCGTAGGTGAACACCCAGCCCAGGAAGCCCTTGTCGGCCAGCCCCTGCTCGAAGGCCGGGCCCTCCTCGCCCCAGTCGTCGAGCAGCTGCTGCACGGACGTGTCCCGCGCGGCCTCGACCTGGCGCTGGGTCCATGCCGTCGAGCCGGCATCGGCCATGTCGCCGGTGCGCAGCGAGACGGGCACGCCGACCAGGTGGGCGAGCACATCCTTGACCTGCCAGGCAGGACAGCCATGCACGGTCCTCGTGAGGTCGGCGGTGCCGAGCCCGCCGTACAGAGCGGTCAGGGCCTCCCGCTGACCGCGGTAATGCTGGGTGGGGGTGGTCACTCGCTCTTCTCGGCCGCGGGGTCGGCCGCCGGCAGCTGGCCGCTCATGCTGGCCCGGATCTGGTCGAGGCGGGCCTGCCCGGCGACGTCGAGGGTGGCTTTCTCGACCTCGAGCATCCGGCCCTCGACGCTGTTGCCGACGAGCTCGGCGCCACCCAGCGCCTTGGCGTAGCGGGCCTCGATCTTGTCACGCACCTCATCGAGGCTCGGGACGTTGCCGGGGGCGGTGAGCTCGCTCATCGACTGCAGGCTCCGGGTGACCTGCTCCTGCATCTTGGCCTGCTCGAGCTGGCTCAGCAGCTGGGACCGCTCGGAGAGCTTCTTCTGCAGGATCAGTGCGTTGTTCTCGACCGCTTTCTTGGCGCCCTCAGCCGCCTGCAGGGCCTGGTCGTGCAGGCTCTTCAGGTCTTCCATCTGCTTCTCGGCGGACACCAGGTTGTTGGAGAAGGTCAGCGCGGTCGTCTCGAACTCGCCCGCCTTCTTCGTGTCCCCCGAAGCCTTCGCCTGGTCGGCCAGAACCAGCGCCTGCCGCGCAGAGCCCTGCAGCTTCTCGACCTCGTCCATCTGGCGGGCGAGCTTCATCTCGAGCTGCCGCTGGTTGCCGATGACGGCCGCCGCCTGCTGCGTCAGCGCCTGGTGCTGCTGCTGCGCCTCGGCGATCGCCTGCTGAATCTGGACCTTCGGGTCAGCCCTCTCGTCGATCTTGGACCCGAAGGCCGCCATCGTGTACTTCCAGAGCTTCACGAACGGGTTCGCGGCCACACGTACTCCTTGATGAGGATGCTGGTCCCCATCCTGGCACGGGCGGGCGCTCGGCCTGGAACATCCAGCGGGCCTTCTCGAGTCCTGCGGGGAGCTCGAGGGAGCGGTCGGAGGGCGTCAGCCCGGCCAGCCCAGCGCACCGGAAGCCACCTGCTGCGCTGGTACGGCGGCGGCTGCCGCCACAGGGACAGCGCGCGTGCTGAGGCCGCGCACCAGGGCATCGGCCCCGGATCGCGCCTCATCGCGGGTCAACGGCCACAGCACCTGGCTCACGCACCAGCGCAGCAACGTCTCCACGTCGGCGGGTCCGCTCGGGGCGCCTCCGGCGGTCAGCACGGCGGCAACGCCCTCACGGGCGAGCTGCCAACCGCGGCCCTGGGTCGGCGTCAGCAACGGCGCCAGCAGCTGCTGCTCGCCGTCCGCCGCCTTGCGCAACGCCGGGTTGTCGCCAAGGACAGTCGCGATGTGCACCAGGGCCTCGACGAGGCCACTGCTGGAGGCGGTCGTGACGCAGGCGCCGACCAGGTCCGCGACCTGCTGCTCGACCACAGCGGCGAGCACGTCGTCCTTGGTCCGGAAGTGGTTGTAGAGCGTGGCCTTCGCGACGCCGCTCTTGCTCGCGACGTCCACCATCGTCGTCTTGCGGATGCCGTAGCGGGCGACGCACTCCGCGGTGGCTCCCAGCAGCGCGCTGCGCGTGCGGCCCATCGCGTTGCCCGACCGGGCACGGGTGCCGGGCTCGCGGACAGGGACGTCCGAGGGGTTCGTCTGCTGCGTCACAAGCCGAAGCGGATCAGGCTGCGGACAGGACCGCGCTCACGGGCGCGGGCTCCGGGACGACCTCGAGGACCGGGATCGGGTGCGGCTCGTGGACGGCCAGCTCCTCGCTCACGTCGCGAAGGACGTCGGACAGCCGCACCCCGAGGGCACGGCAGATGCTGGCGAGCAGCTCGGAGGAGGCCTCCTTCTGGCCGCGCTCCACCTCGCTCAGGTAACCGAGGCTGACACGGGCAGCACTGGACACCTCGCGCAGCGTGCGGTGCTGCAGCAGGCGGGTCTCGCGGAGGGCATCGCCCAGCAGGCTGCGGAGCACGACGGTCTCGCCCACAGGTACACCTCCGGTCAGGTCGATCGGGCCCAACGCTACCCGCATCCTCCGACGCGGGCACCGATGCCCCGGCTGGTTCTCTCTCAGCACAACCGGCTAGCGGCTCACATGCTTCCTGAGCAGGTGGAGGGCGGACTGGACGGTGAGCAGCCGCACCCGGTCGCGATCCCCCGGCAGCCGCGCCTCGACGACCTCCGAGGTGGGACCGGCCACCGCCAGGAACACGGTGCCGACCGGCTTGCCCTCCTGCTCGTCCGGGCCCGCCACCCCCGTCACGGCCAGGCCCCAGCTGGCGGCGAGCCGCTCACGCGCCCCGGCGGCCAGCGCGGCAGCGGTGTCGGCGGCCACCGCACCCGAGGCGGCGAGCAGCGGTCCGGGTACGCCCGCCAGCTCCTGCTTGAGGTCGGTGGCGTAGACGACCAGGCCCCCGCGGAACGTCGCGGACGAACCCGGCCGGGCGGACAGCGCGGCGGACAGCGCCCCACCGGTGAGGGACTCGGCGACGGCGACCGTCTCGCCCCGTGCGACGAGGCGGTCGTGCACGACGCCCTCGACGGTCTCGTCGTCGTGCCCCCAGACATGGGGCCCGAGGGCGCGCTCGGCGGCCGCGACCAGCGGCTCCAGGACGGCCGGATCTGCCGAGGTGGTGAAGCGCACGCGCACGAGCCCACCGCTCGCGAGGTAGGACAGCGACACGCCCGTGGGCACCTCCGTCGCCGCCTCGACGAGCTCAGCGACAGCGGACTCCCCCAGCCCGTGCAGCAGCAGCTGCCGCGTGGTCACGACGCGACCGGTCATCGCCGAGAGCCGCGGCCAGACCGTGGTCGCAGCGGCCCGCAGCTCGTGCGGCGGACCCGGCAGCGCCACGACGACCTTGCCGTCCTTCTCGAGCCACAGCCCAGGAGCCGTGCCCGCGGTGTTCTCCAGCACCTCTGCGCCTGCGGGTACGTCGGCCTGCTGGAGGACGGCAGCCGGTATCGCGCGGCCCCAGGCCGCGAACCGGTCGCGGAGCTGCTGCTCGATCCGAGGGTCGCGCGTCAGCGGTGCGTCCATCGAGACCGCGATCACCTGGCGGGTCAGGTCGTCGAGCGTCGGGCCCAGACCCCCGCACAGGACGAGCACGTCGACCTGCGCGAGGTGCCGATGCACGGCGCCGACGAGCACATCGAGGTCGTCCGCAAGCGCCTCCGAGGCGACCAGCTCCACGCCGGCTGCGGCGAGCTGCTTGCCGAGCAGCGCAGCGTTGGAGTTGATGACATCGCCGAGCAGCAGCTCGGTGCCGATCGCGAGGACCGCACCCCTCACGGTTGTCGTGCCGCCCTGCGGGCCCGCTTCATGGCCGCCCGCTCGCTGGTCTGGCGCAGAGTGAGAGCCCTTGCCACGTAGTCGATCCCGGTCATCACGGTCACCACGAGCGCGATCGCCATGACGACCGCGCGACCGGTGCCGAGCCAGCCGCTGAGCGGCAGCACGTAGAGACCGATGGCGACGGCTTGGAGAAACGCCTTGAGCTTCCCGCCGCGCGACGCGGGGATGACCCCGTGCCGGATGACCCAGAACCGCAGCAGCGTGACCCCGACCTCGCGCGCGAGCACGAGCACCGTGATCCACCACGGCAGCTCGTCCAGCAGCGAGAGCCCGATGAGGGCGGCGCCGATGAGTGCCTTGTCCGCGATCGGGTCGGCCAGCTTGCCGAAGGACGTGACCAGGTTGCGGCTGCGGGCGAGCTGCCCGTCGATGCGGTCGGTGTAGGACGCGACGGCGAACACGCCCCACGCGGCCCAGCGCCACCCGACCTGGTGGCCGCCGTCGGCGAACAGCGCCAGGACGAACAGCGGCACGAGCACGAGCCGGAAGACGGTGAGGGCGTTGGCGATGTTCCAGGTGCTGGCGGTCGGCGACGCTGGGACCGCCATCGGCTCGGCGAGCCGGCGCTCCCTCACAGAGCGGCCACCAGGTCGACACCCTCGCTCGCGACGACCGTGGCCGTCACGACGGTGCCGACCTCGAACGGGCCGCCGAGCACCGTCGTCGTACCGTCGACCTCTGGAGCCTGGTGCAGCGCCCGACCTTCGCCGTCCTCCGACTCGATGAGCACGCTGACCGTCGTACCGATCCGCTCCTCTGCACGCTGGGAGGTGAGCTCCTCGACCAGGGTGACCAAGCGGGCGACTCGCTCGTCGACCACGTCCTGGTCGAGGTGACCGGGCAGCGACTCGGCCTCCGTGCCGTCCTCGTCGGAGTAGCCGAACACCCCGACCACGTCGAGGCGCGCCTCGACGAGGAACCGCTCGAGCTCGACGACGTCCTCGGCCGTCTCGCCGGGGAAGCCGACGATGACGTTGGAGCGCACGCCGGCGTCCGGGTCGAGGGCCCGCACCTGCTCGAGCAGCGCGAGGAACGCGTCGGTGCTGCCGAAGCGACGCATCCGGCGCAGGACCGTGGGGCTGCTGTGCTGAAAGGACATGTCGAAGTACGGGGCGACGCCGGGGGTCTTCGTGAGGAGCTCGACCAGCGTCGGTCGCATCTCCGCCGGCTGCAGGTAGGACAACCGCACCCTGGGGACGATCGCGGCGAGCTCGGGGAGCAGCGTCTCGAGCAGCTTCAGGTCTCCCAGGTCCTTGCCGTAGGACGTGGAGTTCTCGCTGACGAGCACGAGCTCCTGGACGCCGTGGTCCGCGAGCCACCGGGCTTCGGCCAGGATGTCGGAAGGGCGCCGGGACACGAAGGCCCCGCGAAACGACGGGATCGCGCAGAACGAGCACCGGCGGTCGCAGCCGCTCGCCAGCTTCAGCGGGGCGACAGGGCTGTCGTCGAGGCGCTTGCGCAGCACCGTCGGACCACCGGCGTGGCCAGGGATCCCGACCTCGAGGTTCGCCGCGGGCTGCTGCCGTTCGACCGGGCTGATGGGCAGCAGCAGCCGTCGGTCCGACGGGGTGTGGGCCTCGACGTGGCCGCCTCCGAGGACGGTCTGCAGGTGGGTCGAGAGGTCGGCGTAGGAGTCGAAGCCGAGCACCGCGTCGGCCTCCGGCAGCTGGTCGGCGAGCTCCTTGCCGTACCTCTCGGCGAGGCAGCCGACGGCGACGACCTTGGCGCCCGTGTCCGACGCCGCGAGCAGCGTGTCGATGCTGTCCTTCTTCGCCGACTCGACGAACCCGCAGGTGTTGACCACGACGACATCAGGCGACTCGTCGGTGAGCTCCCAGCCCGCCGCGTCGAGCCGGCCCGCCAGCTCTTCGGAGTCGACCTCGTTGCGGGCACAGCCCAGGGTGACGAGGGACAGACGGCGGGACACGCCGAGAGTCTAGGTTCAGCTGGTGCCGAGGCCGGCCGTCGTGCAGGAGAAGTGCCCCACCTTGCGGCTGTTGGCGGCGACCGGGCCACTGTCCTTGCCATTGCAGTTCAGGCTCACGACGGGCGGGTTGCCGACGATCACCTTGAGCTTGCTGCTGTCGTGGAAGTCCATGAACTGGCCGTCGCCGAGCGTCCCTTCGAACAGCGTGGCACCGACGGCGTTGCTGATGCTGACCCACGACCGGCCGCCGATGAGGCGGACCCGCAGCTGGGCGCCCGACACGGGTGGCAGCGACGCCTGGAGGCCCGGCTGGCTCGGCTGGACCGTGGGCTGGGACGGCTGGGTGGTGGGCGACGGGGTGCCGGTGAGCGCCGCCGGGTGGTTGCCACCGCTGCCGCCGAGGCTCCCCACGCCGATGAGCGCAACCAGGACGGCGCCGGCACCGGTCAATGCCACGCCCCAGCGCGGGCCGCGGCGCTCCGGGCGGAGCGAGGCGGCCTTCGACAGCGCGAAGTCGGAGCCACCGAGCGACGTGGGCGCGGCCACCTCGAGCGTCGCCAGCGGGGACTCGAGGAGCGGGTTGCCCTCGGCCTCGTCGAACAGTGCCAGCAGCGGAGCAGGGTCGACCTTGAGCGTCGAGGCGATCGACTTCACGTGGCCACGGGCGTAGACGGCGCCTCCGCTGGAGGTGAAGCGGTCCGCCTCCAGGTCGCGTACCAGGGTGGCGCGGATCCGGGTGTCGGCGCTGACCTCCTCGACGGTCAGACCGGCAGCCTCACGCGCGTCGCGCAGGGCAGCGCCCAGCGTCAGGGCGAAGCTGTCATCGGTCGGCACGAGCACGGCCTCTCGGGTCGTTGGGGGAAGGTCGAGAGACGGCCAGTCTAGGCGCCTAGGGAGGGTCGGGACAAAGGTGGCCTTTCAGCTGCTACCCAGGCCCTCGCGGCCGCCACGGGTCCCGCTGATCCACGGAGACCTTGTGCACTGTGGAGGCACTTAGGAGGACGGCAACTCTCCGTGGATCACGCGCAGGGGGCGCTAGCCGCGGAGCATCAGCAGGGTGCCGGCGAGGTCATCGGGCTTGATGAGGACGTCGCGCGCCTTGGAGCCCTCGGACGGGCCGACGATGCCGCGGCTCTCCATGAGATCCATCAGCCGACCCGCCTTGGCGAACCCGACCCGCAGCTTGCGCTGCAGCATCGACGTCGAGCCGAACTGGGTCGACACGACCAGCTCGACCGCCTGCAGCAGCAGGTCCATGTCGTCGCCGATCTCCTCGTCGACCTCGCGGGACGCCACGGCGGGTGCGGTGATGTCCTCGCGGAACGCCGGCTGCCGCTGCTCATTGCAGTGCTTGACGATGGCGGCGACCTCGGCGTCGGAGACGTACGCCCCCTGCACCCGGATCGGCTTCGACATGCCCATCGGCAAGAACAGCGAGTCGCCCTTGCCGATGAGCTTCTCGGCACCGGGCTGGTCGAGGATGACCTTGGAGTCGGTGCCGGACGAGGTCGCGAACGCCAGCCGGCTCGGCACGTTGGCCTTGATCAGGCCGGTCACCACGTCGACCGAGGGGCGCTGCGTCGCCAGCACGAGGTGGATACCGGCGGCACGGGCGAGCTGCGTGATGCGGACGATCGCGTCCTCGACGTCGCGCGGCGCGACCATCATGAGGTCGGCCAGCTCATCGATGATGACCATCAGGTACGGGTAGGGCGTGTAGACCCGTTCCGAGCCAGGGGGCGCGACGAGCTTGCCGGCGCGTACCGCCGCGTTGAAGTCGTCGACGTGCCGGAACCCGGAGGCGGCCAGGTCGTCGTAGCGCTGGTCCATCTCGCGCACGACCCACTGCAGCGCTTCCGCCGCCTTCTTCGGGTTGGTGATGATCGGCGTGATGAGGTGCGGGATGCCCTCGAACGCCGTGAGCTCGACGCGCTTGGGGTCGACGAGGATGAGGCGCACCTCGTCGGGTGTCGCGCGCAGCAGTACGCTGACGAGCAGCGCGTTGATGCAGGTCGACTTGCCCGCGCCGGTCGCACCGGCGATGAGGATGTGCGGCGTCTTCGCGATGTTGGCGCAGACGAAGCCACCGTCGACGTCCTTGCCCAGCCCGACCAGCATCGGATGGTGGTCGTTGGTGGCGGCCGCGCCGCGCAGGACGTCGCCGAGGCTGACGTTCTCGCGGTCGGTGTTGGGGATCTCGATGCCGATCGCCGACTTGCCCGGGATCACGTCGATGATCCGGACCTCGTCGGTCTTCACGGCATAGGCGATGTTGCGCTGCAACGTCTTGATGCGCTCGACCTTCACCCCGGGGGCGAGCTCGATCTCGTAGCGCGTGACCGTCGGGCCACGGCTGAAGCCCGTGACCTGCGCGTCGACCTGGAAGTCCTCGAGCACCTGGCCGAGGGCTTTGATGATCTCGTCGTTGGCGGCACTGCGGGCCTTCGGCGGCGTGCCCTTGCCGAGCACGTCGGGGCTCGGCAGCGCGTAGTCGCCCTTGAGGATGAGCTGCTCGACCCGCTTGGGCACGGGCGTGTGCACCGGCGGGTCGGCGAGCCTGACGGGATCCGGGGCGGGGGCGATCACGACCGGGTCGAGGTCGACCGGGTCGTCCTGGATCGCGATCTTGGGCCGCGACGGGCGCTTGGCCGTCGGCTCCGGCTCGGGCTCGGGGTCAGGCTTGAGCAGCAGCCGGTTCTTGAGGTGGGTGAGCCGGGCGGGCACCTGGTGCAGTGGGGTGGCGGTGACGACCAGCAGACCGAAGACGGCCACGAGCAGCAACAGCGGCATGGCGATGTACGGCGAGAGCATCCGCTGCAGGGGGTCGCCGAGGAGGAAGCCGAGGACCCCACCACGGTCGCGTCGCGGCCCGCTTCGGGCCACCTGCAGGACCCCGAGGGCGCCGAGGCTCAGTGTCGTCCAGCCGACCAGCAGCCGGCCACGGCCCCCGGGGCTGGTGGGGTGCCGCAGCACGACGAGGGCGCAGAGCACCAGCACGACGGGGAGCACCATCGCCCCGACACCGAACAGCCCCTCCACCACATCGGCGAGCGAGTTGCCCGCGGAGCCCGCGTGCCACCAGGCGCCCGCGGCCGACAGCAGGGCGGCGATGAGGCAGACCAGCCCGAGACCGTCACGGCGGTGCGCCGGGTCGAGGTCACGGGCACCGCTGCCCGCGGCGCGGCTGACCGTACCGACACCGCTGGCGACCAGCTTGAACGTGCCGCCGACGGCCTTGCCGGTGAGCCGGAGCGCGCCGGGCCCCGAGCGGACGGGAGCCTTCCGGGCAGCCGGCTTGCGCGCGGCGGGCTTGCGCTTGGCAGCGGGCTTGCGCTTGGCAGCGGGTTTGCGCGGCGCGCTCTTGGTCGCAGCCTTCTTGGCGGCCGGGCGTGCGGGCGTACGTGTGGCCATGATGTGACGCTACCGGTCAGATACCACCTGTCCCACCGGTCCCAGGCGCGACACGCCGGCCGCCCCCCTGAGGTGATCAACAGGCCATCCCAAGGCCGACCCGCCGCGCGGCGGCCCGCCGTATCCCTGTTGATCACGACGGTCAGGCGACAGGGCGGTGAGGCGACAAGGCGGGCGGGGGGTCAGACCTCGAGGACGACGGGGATGATCATCGGGCGGCGGCGGTAGGTGTCGTTGACCCAGCGCCCGAGCACCCGGCGGCACTGCTGTCCGAGCTGATAGGGGTCCGACACGCCCTCGACGGCCGCCCGGTCGAGCTCCGCCTCGAGCAGTGGCAGCACCGCGTCGAACGCCTTCGGGTCCTCGGTGAAGCCCTTGGCCCCGATCTGGGGGGCACCGGCGATCTTGCCGGTCACCGAGTCGACAGCGAGCGTGAGGGAGATGAACCCCTCCTCGCCGAGGATGCGACGGTCGCGCAGGGTCGACTCCCCCACGTCGCCGACCTCGAGACCGTCGACGTAGACGTAGCCGCACGGCACGGCACCGGTGATCGAGGCACGCCCGTCGACCAGGTCCACGACCACGCCGTCCTCGGCGAGCACGATGTTGTGAACCCCCGTCAGCCGGCCGAGCTCGGCATGCGCGCGCAGGTGCCGCCACTCGCCGTGGACGGGCATGAGGTTGGACGGCTTGACGGCGTTGAGCAGGTAGAGCAGCTCGCCGGCCGGCGCGTGGCCGGACACGTGCACCTTGGCGACGCCCTTGTGCACGACCCGCGCGCCCCAGCGCGACAGCCCGTTGATGACCCGGTAGACGGCGTTCTCGTTGCCGGGGATCAGCGAGGAGGCGAGGACGACGGTGTCGTGCTCGTCGATGCGGATCTGGTGGTGGCTGCGGTTGGCCATCCGCGACAGCGCCGACAGCGGCTCGCCCTGCGAACCAGTGGACACGAGCAGGACGCGCGCGGGCTCGAGCCGCTCGACCTCCTTCATGTCGACGACGATCCCGTCGGGGATGCGGAGCAGGCCCAGGTCGGAGGCGACGCCCATGTTGCGGACCATCGACCGGCCGACGAAGGCGACCTTGCGCTTGTGCCGCTCGGCCGCGTCGAGGACCTGCTGGACGCGGTGCACGTGCGACGCGAAGCAGGCGACGACGACGCGACCCTTGGCGGTGCGCACGACCTCGTCGAGGGTGGGCCCGATCTCGCGCTCGGGGGTGACGAAGCCGGGCACCTCGGCGTTGGTCGAGTCCGAGAGCAGCAGGTCGACGCCCTCCTGCCCGAGCCGCGCGAAGCCCCCGAGGTCGGTGAGCCGGCCGTCGAGCGGCAGCTGGTCCATCTTGAAGTCACCGGTGTGCAGCACCAGGCCGGCGGCGGTGCGGATCGCGACAGCAAGCGCATCCGGAATGGAGTGGTTGACGGCGAAGAACTCGCACGAGAACGGCCCCAGCTGCTCGGTCTGC
>JAWWOJ010000291.1:0-4041 GCA_033851885.1 Frankiales bacterium
CACCGTGGCGCAGTCGCTCATGATCGCCCGCTCGATGCTGGCCGGGGACCCCGACGTCAGCAAGGTCGCCGACTACGTCGAGGACGCCGAGGAGCAGGTACGCGCGGTCATGGCGCGCACCCGTCCGCCGGCCCTGCGCGACGGCGACCTCGCGTCGGCCGTCGGTGGGCTGCGCCTGGACATGAGCTCCCGCTATGGCCTCGCCGTGCAGGTCGAGTGGCCCGAGTCGCCGTACCCGCTGCCGCTCGCCTCCGCCGTCACCGTCTACCGGTTCTTCCAGGAGGCGCTGCTCAACGTCGTCAAGCACGCCGACGTGGACGACGCGGTGGTGTCGCTGCAGGTGCTGGAGGACTCGGTCGTCGCCCAGGTGCGCGACCAGGGTCCCGGCTTCGACCCCGCCGCCGTGCGCCCGGACCGCGGCCGGCACGTCGGCCTCGGCCTGCTCCTCGAGCGCGCCCGGCTCTCCGGCGGCTCGCTCGAGATCGACGCCCAGCGCGGCAAGGGCACGACGCTGACGCTCCGGCTGCCGCGGCCCTCGTCGGCCGTCACCCCGCCGGCGCAGGTCATGCAGGCGCTGCCCGTACAACCCGCCGACGGCGGCCGGCCACTGCGCCGGATGAGCGACCGCGCCCGCCGCTAACGCCCGAACGGGGGTCAGCGGAGGCGGGAGATGCCGACCGGCGGGAGGCCGGCGGTCATGCACAGCAGGTCGCACCAGGCCAGCAGGTGTACGCCCAGGTCGAGGGTGCCGTCGGCGGCGTGCAGCGGGCTCCAGGAGGCGCGCACCTCGACCTCGTTGGTCTCCTGCGGATCCTCGACCAGCCCGAACGTCAGCGACGCCGTCCGGGTCACGGTCCCGCCGGCCGCCTGGTGGCCGGCGCCGCGACCGTCGAGGGAGTCCTTGAGCCAGCTCCAGCCGACCTCGGCGAGCGCCGGGTCGTCGGCCATCTCCGGCTCGACGTCGGCGCTGACGAACGCGACGACGCGGGTGTCGCCGCGCCAGCCGTCCTGGCCGTCCGGGTCGTGCAGCACCACGAACCGGCCGGTCGCGACCTCGTCGCCGTCCTTGAGGACCTCGGCACTGTAGGCGACCGCGTGCGGCGCGAGGCGACGCGGCGCCGGCACCTCGTGAAGGGTCAGCACCCCTGGCCGGTCGGCCTCACGGACCGCGGCCTGCAGCCCGTCGACGGCGCGCGAGAACACCGTCGGTGTCGACAGGGGGAGGGTCACCACTCCACGGTACGGCGGTCAGGGCCCCTTTCACCTCCGGCGCGCCGACTTCCCTAGGGTCACGGGGTGCCCGTCCTGCTCGCGCTGCTGTCCAGCCTGCTCTGGGGCGCCGCTGACTTCCTCGGTGGTACGGCGGCCAGGCGGCTGCACGCGCTGGTGGTCGTCGGGGCGTCGCAGGCCATCGCCCTCGTCGTGCTGGTGCCGCTGGTGGCGACCCTCGGCGACCGTCCCGACCACCTCTGGGCCGGACCCGCGGCCGGACTCGCGGGACTGATCGGGCTGTCGGCCTTCTACGCCGCCCTGGCGGAGGGCACCATGGGTGTCATCGCGCCGATCGCCGCGGCCGGTGCCGTCGTACCCCTGGTCGTGGGGCTGGCCCGTGGCGACTCGCCGAGTGCCCTGCAGCTGGTTGGCATCGCCGTGGCGCTCGGCGGCGTCGTCCTCGCCAGCGGCCCCGAGCTCAGCGGTGGGGCGTCGGCGCGACCGCTGGTGCTCGCGCTCGGGTCCGCGTTCTGCTTCGGGTGGGTCGCGGTGCTCGTGGCCGAGGGCAGCAAGGGTGGCTCCGGCGCGATCCTCGTCACCCTGCTCCTGATGCGCTGCAGCTCGGTCGGGCTGCTGGTCGGGCTGTGGCTGTGGCGTCGTCCCGGGCTCGGCCTGGCGCGCACCGACCTGCCGCTGCTGATGGCGATCGGCGTCGGCGACGTCGCCGCCAACGCGACGTTCGCGTTCGCGTCGCGGGGCGGGCTGCTGAGCGTCATCGCGGTGCTGGCGTCGCTGTACCCGGTCGTCACGGTGCTGCTCGCCAGGCAGCTGCACGACGAGCGCCTGCGGGGGATCCAGGTCGCGGGTGTCGTCGGGACCCTGGGCGGCGTGGCGCTGCTCGCGTCTGGTTAGGCGGCGCGGCGCTGGGGGGTGACGACTCCGGCGAAGGTGACGGCGGTGCCGCAGATCACGCACATCAGGTCCTCGACCGGGTCGTCGGTCACGGGCTGCACGAAGACGGCGACCACATCGCAGTCCCTGCAGAGCATCTCGATCGGCTCATCCATGTCCGCAACAGTGGCACGGGGCTCCGACAAACGTGGGACTACCGTCTGTGAGGTGTCTGCGTTCCTCAAGGCCTGCCGTCGTGAGCCGGTGCCACACACCCCGGTCTGGTTCATGCGTCAGGCGGGTCGGGCGCTGCCGGAGTACCGCGCGCTGCGCGAGGGCATCGGCATGCTCGACTCCTGCTTCCGGCCGGATCTGGTCACCGAGATCACGCTTCAGCCCGTACGTCGGTTCGGCGTCGACGCCGCCATCTTCTTCAGCGACATCGTCGTCCCGCTGAAGGCCGTCGGGGTGGACCTCGACATCGTGGCGGGCGTCGGGCCGGTCGTCGCGAAGCCGTTCCGCACCGCCGCCGACCTGCCGGCGCTGCTCGACGGGCTGCCCGAGGTCACCGAAGCCGTCGGCCTGCTGGTCAAGGAGCTCGGCGAGACGCCGCTCATCGGCTTTGCCGGGGCGCCCTTCACGCTGGCGTCGTACCTCGTCGAGGGCGGCCCGTCGAAGGACCAGCGCAACACCAAGGCACTGATGTACGGCGACCCCGCGCTGTGGGAGCAGCTCATGGAGCGGCTCGCCGACATCACGCTCGCGTTCCTGCGGGTGCAGGTAGACGCCGGGGCGTCCGCGGTGCAGCTGTTCGACTCGTGGGTGGGCACGCTGCCGGCCGAGGACTACCGGCGCCACGTGCAGCCGCACTCGGCCCGCATCCTCGCGGGCGTCGCGGACGTGCCACGCATCCACTTCGGTGTCGGGACGGGCGAGCTGCTGCACGACATGGGTGCCGCCGGTGCCGATGTGGTGGGCGTCGACTTCCGGGTGCCGCTGTCGGCGGCTGTCCAGCGGATCGGCCCGGGCAAGGCCGTCCAGGGCAACCTCGACCCGACCGTCGTCTTCGCGCCGTGGTCCGTCGTCGAGCAGCAGGTCGACAGGGTGCTCGCGCAAGGCCGGGCCGCCGAGGGTCATGTGTTCAACCTCGGCCACGGCGTCCTGCCCGAGACCGACCCTGACGTGCTCACCCGCATCGTCGAGCGGGTGCACGCGCTCACGTCCTGAGCAGCCTCGCGGTCAGGCCGGAGAGCAGCACGAGGACGACGCCGGCGACGACCAGGACGACCTGGGTCGACGAGACGAAGTTGGCCTTGGCGGTGTCGGGCAGCGTGGACCCCAGGCGGATCAGCTGGTCCGGCTCGAGGCCCACCTTGAGCAAGGCGTGCCGCACGCCGTCGCTGTCGCCGCGCAACAGCAGGTCGAGGACCGGAGGCTTCTTCGCGGCCGGGACGCCGGCGCTGGTCAGCTCAGCGGAAAGCCGGCCGGTCAGCCGTGACACGGCGAGCGCCCCGAGCCCGGCGACGGCCACGACCCCGCCGAGCTCCCGGGCCACCGTGACCGTCCCTGCCGCGAGGCCCGCCCGGTGCGCCCCCGCCGACTCGACCGCAGCACTGACGACAGGAGCCGTGGTGAGTCCGACGCCGGCACCGACGACGGCCAGCAGGACCCCGATCAGCAGGTGACCGGTGGTCTGCCGGAGCACCACACCCAGGGCGACGAGCGCGCCACCCGAGAGCAGCAGGCCGAGGGCGACCGGGCGCGCCACGGCGGTCCCGCGCGCGACGAAGGGTGCGACCAGGGCGAGCGCGAGCGGCAGGGGCAGCAGGACGAGTCCGGCGTCGCGTGCCGAGACCGACTGCACCAGCTCGAGGAAGAGCGCCACGAAGACCATGAGGACGAAGACCGCCAGCGACGCCGCGAACGCGCCCACCACGC
>JAWWOJ010000297.1:0-4158 GCA_033851885.1 Frankiales bacterium
TCTTCGAGATCACCGAGACCGCGCTCATGCAGGACCTCGAGGCCGGCAAGGCGTTTGCGGAAGCCGTGACCGCCCTCGGGTGCGGGCTGGCGCTCGACGACTTCGGGACGGGGTTTGCGAGCTTCACCTATCTGAAGCTGCTGCCCTTCACGCACCTGAAGATCGACATCGAGTTCGTCCGCGACCTGCCGGACAACGCGGCCAACCGGCATGTGGTGGACGCGATCGTCAGTCTGGCCAAGGGATTCGGGCAGCTGACCGTCGCAGAGGGCGTCGAGGACGAGGCGACCGTCGAGCTGCTGCGCGAGCGAGGCGTCGACTATGCCCAGGGCTACCACCTGGGTCGACCCGCGCCCCTCAGCCCGGGGCCATGCCCAGGTGCGCGAGGACGAGCCTCGTGAGCTCGACCCGCGAGGAGACCTCCAGCTTGCGGAAGAGCTGCCGCAGGTGGAAGTCCACGGTGTGGGGCGAGAGATAGAGGTGGGCGGCCGCCTCCCGGTTGCTCAGGCCGTTGCTGACCTGCATCGCGACGGCCAGCTCGGCCTCGGTGACCGTCTCCCACCCGACGGTGCCGGCCCGTGACAGCGCGCGGGGCCGCTCCCGTGCTGCCCAGCGCAGCAAGGCCCCGACGAGCTGGGCACCGTCCAGGACTGGCTCGCACTGAAGCGTCAGGGTCTGGCCGGCGCGGGTCGCGAAGGTCGCGGTGGCATCGGGACGGTGCAGCACCGGCACGACGGCGGCCCACAACGACTCGCGTTCACCCGCCTCGATGACGGTGCTCGCGGCGGCGTTGACCAGCAAGGTGCGCGGGCTCACCGCCACCAGCGGTCCTCGGGTGGTCCTCCTGGCCCGGAGAAAGCACTCCTGCAGAAGCCGCTCGGCGGTCGAGGACTCGTCGAGCAGCCGCTGCTCGATCTCGTGGGCAGCCTGCTTCGCCAGCGCCAGCATCAGCGGGTTTCCGTCGGTCGCCGCGGACGACAGGTCGACCACCCCGAGCACCCGGCCGGTGGACGGGTCGCTGATCGGCACCGCCGCGCACGCCATCATCGTCAGGGCGTTCGCGAAGTGCTCGTCGGCCTGGACCACCGTCGGTGTCGCGTCGAGCAGGGCCGTGCCGATGGCGTTGGTGCCGACGGCTTGCTCGGCGTACTGGAAGCCAGGGGCGAGCCGGATCTCGTCGAGCAGGGAGCGCGTGCGCCGGTCCGCGGCGCGTCGTGCCACGACGAGTCCGTCAGCATCGGTGAGCACCAGCGCGATCGCCGACTCCTCGAGGTCGGCGCCCACCCGATCCAGCACCTCCCCGGCCGCCCAGGCCAAGCGGCTCCGGTCATCGACCTCGCCCAACGGCACGTCGAAGGCGTCCGGCGTGAGCCCGGCGAGCGCACTGCGCCGCCACGACCCCAGGATGTCGTCGCGGATCGGGCTGCCCGCCGCCTCCACCCGGCCCAGGAGGTCCCCCGGCAGGGCGAAGGTGAGGTCGGTCTCCCGACCCGGTCGCTGGGTCAAACTCCCCACCACCAGACATGGAGGAGCAAAGGCATGCAACACGGACGCTAGTCCGTTGTGACGTGGACAACCAGGACTACGTGATCACGTGGTGCGCCAGCCACCCGGGCCGTAGCACGCTCGGACACAGAGACGCTTCGAGAGGAGCGGGACCATGACTGAAGAACCTTGCCGAGACATCGGCACCTCCGACGCCCAGGACCACCTGCCGGCACTCGTCCGGGCCAGCACGCTGCCCGTGTGGTTGCTTGACCTCGACAACCATCGGGTCGTCGAGGTCAGTGACGCGGTGGCGAGCCTGCTCGGGGGTCGGCGGGAGCAGCTCGTGCGGCGGCACGTGACGGACTTCCTCGCGGACCAGACCTCGGCACGCTCTCGGCTGAACCTGCTCGCCACGGCTCAGCTCGACAGCTACTGCGTCCGGGACGTGACCTACCGTCGCGTCGACGGGTCGGAGGTGCAAGCGGATGCGTGTCTGACCGCCTGCGCCGACGACGTACCCCGACGCCTGGCGGTCGGTGTGCTGCTCCCGGTCGAGAAGCGACCCCCGGCTGGGCTGGGGAGGACCACCAGCCCGGACGTCGTCGTGCTCGGCACGGTCGACGGTGAGTGGAACATCGACAGGATCAGCGGCGATGTCGAGCGGCTGCTGGGCCACCCCGCAGCCACCGTCGTGGGACGACCGCTGTCCGAGCTCGTACAACCCGAGGACTGGCCCAGTCTGCTGCTGGCGATCGGGCACGCGCTGCACGCTCAGGGGGGTGCCACCACCACGCGGCTCCGGATGCGCCAGGCCGACGGCGAGCCCCGGCTGTGCCGGGTCCTCGTGACGGCGCTGGCCGGCGGTGTGCCCGGGCTGGCGTTCTCGTTGGCGCCGGCGGACCGGCTCACCCCCAGCGTCGCCGATCGCGCCTGGGAGCTGGAAGGCCACCTCCGACGGATCGCCCGTGAGGTGGCCGCCAGCGGGCTGCTCGCCGGCCTCACCGAGACCCCCACCGCCGCGACCATCCCGGCGATGGCGACCCTGTCGACCAGGGAGCTCGAGATCGTCACCGGCCTGCTGGCGGGTGAGCGGGTGGGGATGATCGCGGAGCGGATGTTCCTCAGCCAGAGCACGGTGCGCAACCACCTCACCTCGGTCTACCGCAAGCTCGGGATCCGCAACCAGCAGGAGTTGCTGAGACTGCTACGTGACAAGACCGTCACTACCCCGAAAAGGGGAGATTTCGCCTAAGTGAAGAGAGGGGAACGGCGCCGATAGTCGGCAGGGGACGAGGCCGTTCCCCCCCAGAAGGAGTGTCATGTCCCTGCACGCGCACAACGACCCCGCGGCCGTCGTCGACCTCTCGCCCTTCGACGTGCTCGTCGGGCTCGACGCCCTGGGCGTCTCCGTCATCGTCACCGACCTCAATGGCACGATCCTGGTCTGGAGCGACAGCTCGGCCGCGCTGTTCGGCTGGTCGTCGGATCAGGTGCTGGGCCGGCAGGCGTCGGAGGTCACGCAGGGGGGCCTGCGACCGTGGGAGGTCGGCCGGGTCGTCCTCACCGCCGCGGGCCAGCCCTGGAGCGGAGAGTCCGACGTCCTCTGCGAGAACAACGAGACCGTCCGGGTGCGCATCTCCGCCTCGCTGGTCGGGCACTCCCCGCAGCTCGTCGTCTGTCTCGCGAGCCGGGTGGACCGGTCCGGCGGCGACCCGCTGACCGGCCTCGCCACCCGGAGCCAGCTCATGGGGCTGCTCGAGGCGCTCCCTCCCGGCCCCGCGGCGGTGCTCTTCGTCGACATCGACTCCTTCCGGCTCGTCAACGACAACCGCGGCCACGCCGCCGGCGACGCCTTGCTGATCGCCGTCGCCGAGCGGCTCCGGACGACCTGCCGGGCAGGCGACACCGCGGCTCGTTTCGGCGACGACGAGTTCGTGCTGCTCTGCCCCGGCGCGAACGCCGGCCAGGCCTGCCGGTTGGCGGAGGACATCCAGCGGACCTTCGAGGAACCCCTCGACTCGATGGCAGGGCCGATCCCGGTCAGTGTCAGCATCGGCATCGCGACCACGGACGAGGTGGTCGCGAGCGAGCTGGTCCAGTCGGCAGGGCGGGCCCTCACCCACGCCAAGTCGGGCGGACGCGGCGGCGTCGAGCTGCACGACCGGACCATGCGCGGCTCGACCGCCGGGCGGCTGCAGCTGCTGACCGACCTGCGCGCAGCCATCAAGGACGGCGCCCTGGCGGTCCACTACCAGCCGGTCGTGCACACCGACGGGCGCTTCGTCGGCGTGGAGGCGCTCCTGCGTTGGACCCACCCCCTGCACGGCGAGGTGGCGCCGTCCCACCTGATCCCCCTGGCGGAGGCCAACGGGCTGATGCCGGCGCTCGGCGCCTGGATCCTCGACCGCGCGTGTTCCGACATCGCGCACCATGCCGACCCGGTTGTCTCGGGGCTGCGGGTGGCGGTCAACCTCTCCACGCGTCAGCTCGCGGACCCGACCATCGTGCAGACGGTGAGCGCGGCGCTCAACCGGTCGGGGCTGCCTGCCGACCGCCTCGTGCTCGAGGTGACGGAGACCTCCGTCATCGCGGACCCCGAGACCACGTCGACGCAGCTGCAAGCCCTCAAGGCGCTGGGCGTGATGCTGGCGCTCGACGACTTCGGCACCG
>JAWWOJ010000324.1:0-10396 GCA_033851885.1 Frankiales bacterium
GAGGATCACCCGGCGGTCGCGGACGGGGTCGGCGTGGCGCCAGGCCTCGCCGGGAAAGAGCCCGTGGACCTTGAAGTGGTACGGCTTGAGGGGGTGGTTGGACTCGGGCTTGCCGCCGTCGATGCTCCAGATCCGGCTGTCGACCAGGGCCGAGGGGATGGCGCGGTGGTACAGAAGCGAGGAGTGGGAGGAGAAGCCCTCCTCCCCCATCAGTTCCTCGTAGTACAGGTCCCCCTCGGAGCTGCGGTGCTGGGTGTGACGCTTGGGTGGGATCGCGCCCGCACTGCGGTAATAGACCATGGCCCCGGCTCCTCAGAGGTTCCCGCGGCGGGCCTGCTCACGTTCGATGGCCTCGAACAGTGCCTTGAAGTTGCCCTTGCCGAAGCCCAGCGAGCCGTGCCGCTCGATCAGCTCGAAGAA
The DNA here is from genome assembly GCA_033851885.1 of Frankiales bacterium. GTDB lineage: Bacteria > Actinomycetota > Actinomycetes > Mycobacteriales > SCTD01 > RYN-111. The sequence goes on from JAWWOJ010000324.1 coordinate 421, forward strand.
CACCGTCGGGCGGTCCTGCACGGGCTTGGTGAAGATCTGCAGCAGGTAGCCGTCCTCGTCGCGGTCGGCCAGGATCTTCAGCTCGCGCAGCTCATCGAGTGGCACGCGGGTCTCGCCGACCCAGTTGCCGAGCTCGTCGTAGTAGCTGTCGGGGGTGTCGAGGAACTCGACCCCGCGCTCCCGCATGGAGCGGACGGCGCTCACGATGTCGTTGGTCGCCAGGGCGACGTGCTGCACGCCGGGTCCGCCGTAGAACTCGAGGTACTCGTCGATCTGGCTCTTCCGCTTGCCGACGGCCGGCTCGTTGAGCGGGAACTTCACCTTGAACGAGCCGTCGCTGACGACCTTCGACATGAGGGCGGAGTACTCCGTGGCGATGTCGTCGCCCACGAACTCCTTCATGTTCACGAAGCCCATGACCTTGTTGTAGAAGGCGACCCAGGTGTCCATCTTGCCGAGTTCGACGTTGCCGACCACGTGGTCGATGGCCTGGAAGAACCGCTTCTCCGGCTTGGCGACGAGTGGCTCGCGGGCGACGAAGCCGGGAAGGAACGGCCCGCTGTAGTCGGTGCGCTGCACGAGGGTGTGCCGCGTCTCCCCGTAGGTCGCGATGGCGGCGGTGATGACCTTGCCGTGCTCGTCCTCGGCGACCGTCGGCTCCTGGAGGCCGGTCGCACCGCGCTCGATCGCCAGCTGGTAGGCCCGCTCCACGTCGCTGACGCGCAGCGCCACGTCGACGATGGCGTCGCCGTGCCGGGCGTGGTGCTCGCCGTCGGCGGTGCCTGCCACGACGGGCGCCGTGATGAGGAAGCGGGCGCCGCCGCTCTCGAGGAGGTACTCGGCGTGGGTACGCGACCCGGTCTCGGGCCCGCGGTACGCGATGAGGTTCATGCCGAAGGCACTCGCATAGAAGTGCGCGGCCTGCCGGGCGTTGCCGACGACGAACCGGAGGTGGTCCCAGCCGTCGAGGGGGAAGTCGTCATGGGCGGAGGTCATGACCAGAAGATGACCCCCTGACGGCCGCTGCGCAAGTGACCCGCTGACCGCTGGTCAGCTTGTGCAGACGGACCAGTCAAAGCCGTGGTTTGCTGGACAACATGTCCAGTCTCGATCCCCTTGACCGGTCACTGCTCCTGCTGCTGCTCACCGAGCCCCGGCTCGGCGTCCTGGAGACCTCGCGCCGGCTCGGGATCGCGCGCGGCACGGCGCAGGCGCGGATCGCCCGGATGGAGCGCGACGGGGTGGTCCGCGGCTGGGCGCCGACCGTCGAGCCGAGCGCCATGGGGTACGGCGTGATGGCCTTCGCCACCCTCGAGGTGCACCAGGGCCATGGCATCGCCGCGATCTCGGAGCACCTGCGCTCGATCCCGGAGGTGCTCGAGGCGCACACGACGAGCGGCCAGGGCGACGTGCTGTGCCGCATCGTGGCGCGCGATCACGCCGACCTGCAGCGGGTGCTCGACGCGATCACCTCGACCCAGCTCGTCGCCCGTACCTCGACCGTCATCAGCCTGACCGCCGAGGTCCCGTACCGGGTCGCCCAGCTCCTCGACCCCCCTTGACGCGAAACGGTTTCGCAACCGACAGTGCTCGGTGTGAACCCGTGGTGCTGCTGCGCTCTCGCCGGGGTCTTCTGCACTCGCTGCGCCGAGCGCTTCCTGCTGGTCCGCCGCTTCCGCAAGCAGCTCGCCCACCTCTAACCCCGTGGAGGTGGACACAAGGGGTCGCCGAGCCCGCTAGAGGCAGCCCACCAGTTCACATCCACGGCGGGAGGGGGGTGGTCAGCCGGCGTGCTCTTCGAAGACGAGGACGGTCTGGGTGGCGAGCACCTCCGGCAGGGACTGGATGCGCTCGAGTACGAGCTCGCGCAGGTGCTCGGCATCGCGGGTCCGCACGAGCAGGACGCAGTCGAAGTCGCCGGCGACCAACGCGACATGCACGGCCTCCTCCAGCGCCCACGCCTTCTGGCGGAACGTCTTCCACGAGTTCTGCTTGATGCGCACGTGCACGTATGCCGGTAGCCCGAGCCCCAGTGCCGCGGGGTCGACGTCGACCGTGAACCCGCGGATGACGCCGGTGTCGCGGAGCCGCTTGACCCGCGCGTAGGCCGACGCCCTCGAGATCCCGACCCGGGCCGCGAGGTCCCGGATCGACACCCGGGCGTCGGCACGCAGAACGTCCAGCAGCAGCCGGTCGGTGTCGTCCACGACTGGACACTCTGCCACGTCACAGCGTTGGAAACGGCAACCTGTCCAGAGACGGTGGCCGATCGTCGTACAAGGGACCACACTTGAGGGATGTTCGAGGAAGCGCAGTACTTCGCCCCTGTGGTCGCGCATGACGACGGCACCCTCAAGGTGCAGCTCGGCTCGGGTCATCCCGGCTTCGCCGACCCCGCGTACCGCAGCCGGCGCGACGCGCTCGCGACGCTGGCCGCCCAGTGGCGGCCGGGGCAGCCGGCCCCGACCGCCGACTACACCGACGCCGAGCACGAGGTCTGGCGCGTGGTGAGCGAGGACCTCGTCGCCAAGCACCGCGCCTATGCCTGCCAGGAGTTCCTCGACGGCAAGGAGGCCCTCGGGCTGCCGAAGGACCACATCCCGCAGCTCGAGACGGTCAGCGAGATGCTGCGGCCGCTGACCGGCTACCGCTACCGACCTGCCGCCGGCCTCGTGCCGCTGCGCGAGTTCTACGGATCCCTTGCGGACAAGGCGTTCTGGTCCACCCAGTACGTCCGGCACCACTCCGTCCCGCTGTACACCCCCGAGCCCGATGTGCTGCACGAGGTCGTCGGCCACGGCAACACGCTGGCCAACCCGCGGTTCACGGCGCTGTACGAAGCCGCTGGTCGCGCGACCAACCGGGTCGAGACCGATGAGGCACTGCAGTTCGTCAGCAAGGTGTTCTGGTTCACCCTCGAGTTCGGGGTGCTGCAGGAGGACGGCGACCTCAAGACCTACGGCGCGGGCATCCTGTCGAGCCCCGGCGAGATCGAGGAGTTCCGCGGCATGACGATCAAGCCACTGGACGTCGTGGCCATGGGCACGACCGACTACGACATCACCGTCTACCAGGACCTGCTCTACGCGGCCGAGTCGTTCTCCCAGGTGGAGGACGTGGTCGGAGGCTTCTGGGACAGCTGCACCGACGACTCGATCGCGGCCCTGAAGGCAGCCGCATGACCTGGGAAGAGCGCGACGGCAAGCTGACGCGCACCTTCGAGCTGGCGTCGTTCCCGGCCGCCATCGCGTTCGTCGCGCGGGTCGCGGAGATCGCCGAGGCGCAGGACCACCATCCCGACATCGACATCCGCTGGCGCACCGTGACCCTCGCCGTGAACACGCACGACCAGGGCGGCGCCATCACCGCCAAGGACCACGACCTCGCGGCAGCCGTCGACCGGCTGGACCGCTGAGCATCGCTGCGCCTCGTCCCTGAACAAGACCAGAGGTCCGTCAGGTTGTGCTGCGCAACGACGACGCGCGTCGCCCACCGGGAGAGGATGAACCCTTCGGAGCGGTACGAAGGAGACAGGCGTGCGGCGACCCAGCCCATGGCGTGGTGCGGCGCTGCTGTGCCTCGTCGCGGTCACGACCGCTGGCTGCAACGTCGACCAGCTGCAACTCCGCAACGACCACCGGCTGTCGTTCCAGAGCCCGAAGGCGCGGGCGAAGGTGGTCGCGCCGGTGACGATCTCGTGGACCATGAAGGACTTCCGGACAGCTGGCCTCGACGGCACGCACAACACGTCCTCCGGGGCCTTCGCCGTGTTCGTGGACCGCGCGCCGATGCCGGTCGGCAAGGACCTCAAGTGGCTGTCGAGGAACGATCTGAGCTGCAAGCGCGACCCGCGCTGCCCTGACAAGCAGTACCTCGCCGACGAGCAGGTGTTCGTCACGACCGACACGACGCTGACCCTGGACGTGCTCCCGAGGGCCGCGGACGGCGTCGGCGACGAGCAGCACTACGTCAACATCGTCCTGCTCGACGGCAGCGGTCACCGGATCGGCGAGAGCGCGTGGTACCGGCCCTTCACCAGCAAGCGCAGATCCGCGTGACCGCCGTCCTGGACGCCGACCCCGCCACCCGGGCGTCTCGTCGGGAGGCCGCGAGGTCCACCCTCGGCATCTCGGGCGACCACGACGCGCCGCCACTGCGGCCGACGCTTCGGGAGCACGGCCTCACCGTCTACCCGATGGTCGCGCTCGGACTGCTCAGTGTCGTCGACATCTTCCAGTCCGAGGCGTTCACGATCCTCACGCCCGACGTCAGCCGGGCGCTCGGCCTGTCCCTCGGTGCAATTGCCGCAGCCCGGACGCTCGCCTTCCTGGCCATCGTGCTCGCTCCGCTGCCGGTCGCGGCCCTCTCGCAGCGCCGCGGCCGCCGCGCGCTGATCTGCATCGTCACGGGCCTCGCCTGGTCTCTCGTCACGCTGTCCACCGGACTGGTCACGAGCCTGCTGGGGCTGATTGCCGTGCTGGTCCTCGACGGCATCTCGACGGGTTCGGTGGCTGCCCTGCATGCACCGCTGCTCGTCGACTCCTATCCGCCGCAGGCAAAGGTACGGGTCCTGTCCGGCTACTCGGCGCTGCGGACGAGCGGGCAGATCGCCTCGCCGCTGCTGGTCAGCCTGCTGGCCGGTCCGCTCGACCTGACCTGGCGCGGCGTGTTCCTCGGGCTGGGGCTGGTGTCCACGTTGACGACGCTGCTCTGCCTCCGGCTCAAGGACCCGGGACCCGGCCGCTACGACACCGAGGCGCTCCGTGCGGAGGAGCACGCGGCCGTCTCCGGCGAGCGGGTCGATGTGCTCGCCGAGGACGACGTCGCGCTCGGGTTCTTCGAGATCGTGCGACGCGTACTGCTCATCCCCACGGTCCGGCGACTGGCGTCGGGGTACTTCGCCCTCGGTGTGCTGCTGGTTCCGTTCGGGGTCTACCTGTCGAGCTTCCTCGAGGTGCGCTGGAACCTCGACGCCAGTCAGCGCGGCGTCTTCTTCAGCGTCCTCGCCGGAGTCAGCATCGTGGCGCTCGTCGTCTTCGGGCAGCGGGCCGAGCGCCGGTTCCGGCAGGAGCCCGCGTGGGTGGTCGGCTTCGCGGGCGTCGCCCTGATGGCTGCCGTCGGCTGCATCGCGATCGGGGCGCTGATGCCGACGTTCGCGCTGATGTTCGTCGCCTTCGCCCTGGGCCAGAGCCTCATCGCCGTCATCGCCCCTGGCCTGACGGCGGCACTGCTGTCGGTGATGGACGCGCGCTTCCGGCCGCATGCGGCCGCCGTGACCGGGATGTTCGCGGCCGGCGGCTCGATCGTCGGTGTCATCTTCCTGTCCGGCCTGGATCGGCGTTTCGGGCTGTCGGTCGCGATCGCGTCGCTCATGCTGCCGGGCGTCGTCGCCGGGCTGATCGTGGCGAGTGCGCGCAAGCTCGTGGACAAGGACCTCGACCGGCTGATCGACGAGGTGCTCGAGGGCGAGGACGTCCGCGTCATCAAGGAGCGCGGCGGTCACTTGCCGATGCTGTCCTGCCGCGGTGTCGACTTCTCCTACGGTCAGCTGCAGGTCCTGTTCGACGTCGACTTCACCGTCGATGACGGCGAGATGGTCGCGCTGCTCGGCACCAACGGTGCGGGCAAGTCGACGCTGCTCAAGGTCGTGTCGGGCATCGGCCTGCCGAGCACCGGGAGTGTGCGCTTCCGCGGTGAGGACATCACCTACCTCGATGCCGAGCGCCGGGTGCCGCTCGGCATCACGCAGGTACCCGGCGGCCGCGCCGTGTTCGGCACGATGGACGTCGTCGAGAACCTGCGGGCCTTCGGCTACACGCTGGGCCGCGACCGTCGACGGGTCGACGAGAGCATCGAGCGCTGCTTCGAGGCGTTCCCCCGGCTCAAGGAGCGCAGGACGTCGTTGGCGGCAAACCTGTCCGGCGGCGAACAGCAGATGGTCGGCCTGTCGAAGGCCCTCATCCTGCAGCCGAAGCTGCTGCTCATCGACGAGCTGTCGCTGGGCCTCGCCCCGGTCATCGTCGGTCCGCTGCTGGACATGGTCCGACGCATCAACGCAGAAGGAACCGCCGTCGTGCTCGTCGAGAAGAGCGTCAACATCGCGCTCTCCCTGGTGGACCACGCGTACTTCATGGAGAAGGGTGAGATGCGCTTCGACGGACCGGCGGCCGCGCTGCTCGCGCGCGACGACCTGCTGCGAGCGGTCTTCCTCGAGGGCGCCGCGAAGGCCGGCACCGGGGCGGGCACGTGAACAGCCTGCTGGTCGAGCGGAGCCTGCTGGCGTTGCGCAACGCCGCGTCGCCACGTCGGCTGATCACGTTGGCGGTGGCCGCCGGCATCGTTGTGCTCGCACTGACCGTGGCGCTGCCGACGATCACCACGAGCCACACCACCTCCGGCCACTGGGAGTCGCCGCTGCCCGTGCTGCTCCTCGGCACGATCATCGGCTCGACGTACGGCCTGCTCGCTGTCGGCCTGGTCCTCATCTATCGCACCAACCGCATCATCAACTTCGCGCACGGCCAGGTCGGCGCGTTCGGTGCCGCGTTCTTCGGCATCGAGGTCGTGAAGTGGCACATCCCCTACTGGCTCGCGTTCTTGCCGGCTCTTGCTGTCGCGGCAGCCGTCGCCGGCATTGCCGAAGCCGCGGTGGTGCGTCGGCTCCGCAAGGCGCCCGCCATCATGTCCGTGGTCGCGACCCTGGGCGTCGGCCAGTTCCTCGTACTGTTCGCGTTCGCGATCAACAGCCAGGCGGGAGCCGGCTCGGTCTACCCGAAGCCGTCGTTCCTGCCGGAGTTCCGCGTCGGCGCGCTGCTCGTGACCAGCGCGTACTCCGGCATGCTGCTGCTGTCTCCGCTCGTCGTCCTCGTGGTCGGCCTGTTCCTGAAGTTCAGCAGGTACGGCACGGGCATCCGGGCGTCGGCGGCGAACCCCGAGGCGGCCCGCATGTCCGGCATCTTCTCGGCCCGGATGAGCACCCTCGCGTGGGGGATCGCGGGATCGCTGGCGGCCTTCGCGGCGATCCTGAAGCAGCCCACGGAAGGCTTCACCGGCGGTGACAGCTTCGGGCCGTCGCTGCTCCTGATCGCCCTGACCGGTGCCGTCCTCGCCCGCATGCAGTCGCTGCCGATCGCCATGATCAGCGGGGTCGGCATCGGTGTCACCGAGCAGCTGCTGCTCTGGAACTACGCGCAGGCCGGCCTGGTCCAGCTCGTGCTGTTCTTCATCATCCTCGGTGCTCTCGTGCTGCAGCGCCAGCGCGTCGGCCGGGCCGAGGAGAAGGGCTCCTGGGCGGCGGTCCAGGCCGCCCGCCCGCTGCCGCAGGCCATCCGCAAGCTGCCGTCGGTGCGCGTGCTCGGACCGACGCTCGGTGTGCTTGCCCTCGTGGCGGCGGCGGTCCTGCCGCAGGGGATCAGCAACTCCAACAGCGTCAAGCTGACCGGTTCGATGGGCTTCATCATCATCGGCCTGTCGGTCGGCATCGTGACCGGGCTCGGCGGCCAGCTGTCCCTGGGCCAGTTCGGCCTGGGCGCGGTCGGAGCCTTCGCCTCCTTCGAGGTGTCCCGCCGGACGGGCAACTTCTTCGAGTCCTTCCTGTACGCCGGATTGGCGGCCGCCGCGGTGAGTGTGCTGATCGGCATCCCGGCGCTGCGCATCAAGGGCCTGCTGCTCACGGTGACGACCCTGTCGTTCGCCCTCGTACTCCCGTCTTACCTGCTCCAGCAGGACTTCCTGCTCGGCGCCGGCAAGGACCCCGGACGGCCGATCGTCAACGGCTTCGTGTTCGACAGCGGCCGGGCCTACTACTACGTCGGCCTCGCGGCGCTGCTGTTCACCCTGCTGCTCGCCCGCAACATCCGTTCCGGCGGGATCGGCCGCCGGCTGGTCGCGGTGAGGGACAACGAGGACGCCGCGCGATCGTTCACGGTGCCGGCGTCGACGGTGAAGCTGCAGGGGTTCGCGCTCGCCGGTTTCCTGGCAGGCATCGGCGGCGCCATGTATGGGCATTCGCTGTCGCTCATCAGCGCCAGCAGCTTCCCGACGAGTGCGTCGATCACGGTCGTCGTGATGACGGTGATCGGCGGCATCGGGCTGCTCAGCGGCCCGTTCCTCGGTGCCGCGATCGTGCAGGGGGCGACCTTCCTGCCGCTCGACAGCGCCGGCCTCGCGGCCACCGCCCTCGGCCAGCTGCTCATCATCATGTACCTCCCGGGCGGCCTCGGTTCGCTCGTGGCTCCGGTCCGCGACCGGGTCGCCGGCTTCCTGGCGCGCCGGGCCGGACTCGACGTCGACGCGGTGTACGCGGCGGAGCGCGGGTTCAACGAGACCGGCACGGGTTCGGGTGTGGCGCCGGCCCTCACCGTTCCCCGGCAGCGCCAGCAAGCCGGGTCCCGTCCGCTGCTCGAGGTGCAGGACCTCCGTAAGAGCTTCGGGGGTGTCCGCGCGGTGCGGGGTGTGAGCTTCGACGTGCGGGTCGGCGAGACGCTGGGGCTCATCGGGCCGAACGGGGCGGGCAAGACCACCACGTTCGAGCTCGTGGCGGGCTTCACCCGCGCCGACCAGGGCAGTGTTCGCTACGCCGGCAAGGACATCACGGCGCTGGGTCCGGAGGCGCGCGGCCACCTCGGCCTCATCAGGTCCTTCCAGGACGCTGGCCTGTTTCCCACTCTCACGGTCCTCGAGTGCGTCGAGCTGGCCCTGGAGCGCGTCGATGCCACCCGCCTGGTGCCGTCGTTGCTCGGACTGCGCGGCGGCGAGCGGCGCAAGCGGAAGCAGGCCGCAGAGCTGGTGGCGTGGATGGGCCTCGAGCGCTACCGCTCCAGCCAGATCCAGGAGCTCTCCACCGGGACACGACGCATCACCGAGATCGCCTGCCTGGTCGCGTTGCAGCCGCAGCTGCTGCTGCTCGACGAGCCCAGCTCGGGGGTGGCGCAGAAGGAGACCGAGGCGCTCGGAAGGCTGATCGTGCGCCTCAAGGCCGAGCTCGGCCTCACGCTCGTCATCATCGAGCACGACATCCCGCTGATCATGGCGCTGGCCGACCGGATCGTGTGCATGGCCGACGGCGAGGTGATCGCAGCCGGGACGCCGGAGGAGGTCCGGCACGACCCTGCCGTCGTGGAGGCCTACCTCGGCGGCAGCATCACCGCCATCGAGCGCTCCACCGGAGCGTCACCAGGCCCGGAGGAGAAGCTGGCCGCCGCCGTCCCGGGGCTGGGCGCGTCGCGCGAAGCCGCCCTGCTGGACGCCTTCGGATCGGTGGAGGGTGTGCGCGCCGCCGACTTCGAGGACCTCGTGCAGGTGCGGGGCATCGGTCCTGGCATGGCGGCCCGCATCCAGAGCAGCCTCCACCCTGCACTTCTCAGCACTGGGAGGAACCGATGACGCAGGTCGCCCTGGAAGGCCTCGACGTGCTGCAGACTGGACCCGTGGAGGCCTCGGCTCCGGGTCGTCTGAGCGGCATCGGCCGACGGTTCGCGGCCCTGCGTGCGGTGCCGCGGCTCGGCACTTGGATCGGGATCGCGGTGTCCGTCGCGGGGCTCGTGCTGCTCGTCGTCGCGTGGAAGAAGACAGCGGGCCTCACCAACGTCGGACTCCAGATCCCCTACCTCGTCAGCGCCGGCTTCACCGGCATCGCGCTGGTCATCGTCGGGCTGACCGTCGTGAATATCGACGCCAAGGTGGCCGACGCCGCCGAGCGGACCCGCCAGCTCAGGGAGTTGCGCGCGCTGCTCGCGGAGCTGCGCACCCCCGTCGAGACCGTCGAGGAGGACCAGTGAGCCGGCCGGCCTGGACCCGTGATCCGGCAACCCCGAGCCTGCTGCTGTTCGCTGGTCTCGTCGTCAGCGGCTTCTGCGCGATCGCCCTCGGCTGGCGCGTCGCCGCCCGCACGCTGAACGTCGCGGCCCAGGTCCCCGCCCTCGTGAGCGGTGCCCTCGGAGGGGTCGTACTCGTGGCCCTCGGTGCCGGCCTCGCG
>JAWWOJ010000346.1:0-5520 GCA_033851885.1 Frankiales bacterium
GGTGCTGTCAGGCGGTGTCTTCAACATGGTCTTCACCGGCACCGGACGCCTGGTGCTGAGCGCCTTCGGGACGCCGGTCGTCCTGGACGCCGGCCCGGTCCCGACGTTCGCCGACCTGCAGTCCGCCATCGCCTGGAGCTCCTCGCTGCGCACCAGCCTGGTCCGTACGGCGGGCGCGGGTGCGCTGATCGGGCGAGGCTCCGGCGAGGCGTTCCAGCTGGCGTTCCAGGGTGAGGGCTTCGTGATCGTGCAGGCGTCCGAGGGCCCCTTCGTGCCCAAGCACGACCACGGCGGTGGCGGCGCGTCGAACCTGTTCGGCTAACTCACGAGCGACGCGAGAAGCGGCCGCGCTTGGGCTCCGGCTCGAAGCCCTCGCGTGGCTGCACCGCCGTGCGGTTGGCATAGCCGATGGCCTGCTGCTCCTCGGGGCTCAGCGAGTGGTCGGAGTCGCCGGCCTTGACGCCCTTCGCGTAGGTGCGGGTCTCCGAGCGCCCGTTGATCGAGGTCAGCACGATGCCGTCGCCGGCGTCATCGAGCAGCGCCGCGCTGAACGACAGCCGCCCACCCATGTCGCCGAAGGCGTCGTAGCGGACGACGGCAACGTGCCGCAGCGCGTCGGAGAGGTCGGCGCGGGCGGCGGCCAGGTCGTCGCGCAGGTGGCCGACGTCGGTGCGCAGACCCTCGACCTCACGGTGCTGGCGGGTCACGGACTCCACGAAGGTGGCCCCCCGGTCACCACCGGTGAGGACGTCGTGGGCGAGCGTCAGCCTGCGGATCCTGACCAGCAGTGAGGCGCTGAAGCCAAGCGAGAGGACGGCCACTCCTGCTGCCGACAGGGAGACGACCTGAGCGGTGTCGGTGTCGAGCAGCACGCGGTCGAGACTAGCCTCCGCTGGTGGACAGGGATGCGGCACACGCGCTGCTGCGGGCGGTCGCCGACGGGGAGCTGGCGCCTGAAGCCGCCCTGGACCGCTTTGCGACCGCGCCCTACGACGTGTTGGCCCACTCGCTCGTCGACACCCACCGAGCCCTCCGCACCGGGGACCCGGAAGTCGTCTATGCCGAAGGCAAGACGACCCAGCAGGTCCTGGACAACGTCGCGGCGCTCCGGTCCACCAGCGACCGGGTCCTCGTGACCCGCTGCTCACCCGAGGTGTCGGAGGCGCTGGGTGCGACGGGTCGGACCGTGCTGCTCGGCACGCCCAAGGAGCCGCGCGGCCGCGTCGCGATCCTGGCGGCAGGCACCTCCGACGGCCCGGTCGCGGAGGAGGCCGCCCTCACGGCGACGGCCTTCGGCGCGCACGTGACCCGCGTCGACGACGTCGGGGTCGCGGGGCTGCACCGGCTGCTGCAGGCCCGGGCCGTCCTCGACACCGCAGACGTGCTGGTGGTCGTCGCGGGGATGGAGGGCGCCTTGCCCTCGGTGGTGGGCGGGCTCGTCGGGACCCCGATCGTCGCGGTACCGACGAGCATCGGCTACGGCGCGTCCTTCCAGGGACTGGCCGCCCTGCTGGCGATGCTCAACAGCTGCGCTCCCGGCGTCACCGTGGTCAACATCGACAACGGCTTCGGCGCCGGGGTGTTCGCGGCCCGCGTCGCCCGCCGGGCCAGCCGCACGTGATCGGCTGGCTGGACGCCTCGGCGGGCGCGAGCGGCGACATGCTGCTCGGTGCGCTCGTCGACGCCGGGGTGCCGTTGGAGGTCCTCACCGACGCGGTCGACGCCCTCGGGCTCGACATCCGGTTCGAGGTGTCGCAGGTCGAGCGCGGCGGCATCGGGGCGACCTACGTCGACGTGCTGACCCGCGACGACCAGGTGTCCAGGTCCTGGCGCGACGTGCAGCGGCTGGTGTCCGGCACGGCGCACGACGTCTTCGCGCGGCTGGCCCACGCCGAGGCGACGATCCACCGGGTGCCGGTCGAGGAGGTGCACTTCCACGAGGTCGGCGCGCACGACGCCCTGGCCGACGTCGTGGGGGCGGTCGCCGGCTTCGCCCACCTCGGCCTGACCGCGCTGCACTGCTCGACGGTGTCGCTCGGGAGCGGGACGACCCGGGGCGCGCACGGCCCGCTGCCCGTCCCGGCACCGGCGGTCCTCGCGCTGCTCGCGGGAGTTCCCGTCCAGGCCGGCCTCGCGCCGTACGAGATGACGACGCCGACCGGTGCCGCACTCCTGGCCACGCTGGTGACCGACTGGGGACCGCTGCCCGCCATACGACCGACGACGACGGGCCACGGCGCCGGCACCCGCGACCCTCAGCAGGTCGCGAACGTGCTGCGCCTGACCGTCGGAGAGCCACTCGCCGGACCGGCCGGCGCCGTCCTGCTCGAGACCAATGTCGACGACCTCGACCCGCGGCTGTGGCCGCACGTCCTGGAGCTGCTGCTCGCCGACGGCGCGCAGGATGTCTGGCTCACCCCGATCCTCATGAAGAAGGGCCGGCCGGCCCACACGCTGTCCGTCCTCTGCGAGGCGAAGGACGTGGATCGGCTGCGCACCAGGGTCTTCCGGGAGACCAGCACGATCGGCCTGCGCGAGACCATCCTGGGCAAGCACGCCCTGGAACGCACCGAGTCCACGGCGTACGTCGACGGGCAGCCGATCCGGATCAAGACGGCCTGGCTCGAGGGCCGACCCGTCAATGCCAACCCGGAGTGGGCCGACATCGTGGCCGCGGCCGCGACGCTGGGACGCCCGGCGAAGCAGCTGCTCGAGGAGGCCAGGCGTCAGACCGCGACGAAGAACCCGACGGCACCCGCACCGTCTGACAGCGGCACACCGACGACGTCGTAGCTGCGTAGCCCGACGCCCGCGCGCAGCCGCACCAGGCCGCGGTGGAGCCGCCCGGTGACGACCGCGCGCAGCGGCGCCAGCTGCACGTCGGGATCCGCCACGGGCACCGCCGACGCCGAGAAGTCGACGACCTCGACCAGGTCCAGCAGCATGGCGCCGGCAACCGCGGTCGGGTCCAGACCGAGCAGCTCGCCGCCGGGCGCACTCAGCGCGATGAGCCGGCCGGTCGCGTCCACGAGCAGCATCGCCTCAGCGGCCGTCCGGACGCGGGCAGCCCAGTCCTCGAGCAGCGGCGCGCCGTCGAGGTGCAGCGTCCGCCGGACCGGGTCGGGCTCCGGCGACAGTCGGCGCAGCGGGAGGAGAAGGCTCACCGTCCAAGCGTAGATCGCCACCTACCCTGGGGCCATGGGAGTGACGAGCGAGGTCGGCCGGCTGCGCACGGTGCTGCTGCACCGGCCCGGCGCCGAACTCTCGCGCCTCACCCCGCGCAACAGCGCCGACCTGCTCTTCGACGGGGTGCCGTGGGTCGGGCGGGCGCAGGAGGAGCACGACGCCTTCGCGCAGCAGCTCCGCGACCGCGGCGTCGAGGTGCTGTACCTGCAGCGGCTGCTGACCGAGGCACTCGACGTGGCCGAGGCGCGGGCCGAGGCGGTGCACAGCGCCGTGGCCCCCACGCTCGTAGGCCCCTCGCTCGCGACCTCGCTGCGGTCGTGGTTGCTCGACCTGCCCTCGGACGAGCTCGCCGAGCACCTCATCGCCGGTCTCACCCACGACGAGCTGCCGCCCTCCGGCCCGGAGGGCGTCGTCGCCCGGATGGCCGGACCGTCGGAGTTCGTGGTGCCGCCACTGCCCAACGTGCTGTTCACCCGCGACTCGAGCGTCTGGGTCGATGACCAGGTGGCGATCGCCAGCCCGTCGATGCGGGCGCGGCAACGAGAGGCGTCGCTGACCCGCGCGATCTACAGCCACCACCCTCGGTTCGCCGACGCCCAGCTGCTCTACGGCGCGAGCCATGAGGAAGCGTGGTTCGAGGGCGGCGACGTGCTGCTGCTGGCACCCGGGGTGGTGGCGGTCGGTGTCGGTCAGCGCACGACGCCCGCGGGGGCGGAAGCCTTCGCCCTCAGGGCCTTTGCCGCCGGCGTCGCGCACACCGTCTTGGCGGTGCCGATAGCGCAGGAGCGTGCCACGATGCACCTCGACACCATCTGCACGATGGTCGCCGCCGACGCCGTGGTGATGTTCCCGGCCGTCGCCGACTCGCTGTCCGCGTGGACGATCACCGCTGACGCCATCCTGGGTCCGTCGCCGTTCCTCATCGCCGCGGCGAAGGCGATGGAGCTCGACGAGCTGCGGGTCGTCGACACCGGCCTCGACCCGGTCACCGCCGAGCGCGAGCAGTGGGACGACGGCAACAACACCCTCGCCCTCGCACCCGGTCTGGTCGTCGCCTACGAGCGCAACGTCGTCACGAACCAGGCACTCGAGGCGGCAGGGATCGACGTCGTGCGGATCGCCGGCTCCGAGCTCGGCAGCGGACGTGGCGGTCCGCGCTGCATGTCCTGCCCGGTGGAGCGCGAGCCCGTCGCGAGCCCGTCGTAGGACCATTGGCCGATTGAACCCAGGGGGCACGGAGCGCGAAGCTCTGGGCATGGACCATGTGCGACGCAGTCCGCTCTCGCTGCTGCTGGCCGGGTTGACCGCTGCCGGGCTGGCGTATGACGCGAAGGTGCACCTGCACCTCGCCAAGAGCTACGACCCGATCGGCGGCTCGATCACGCAGGGTGGTCTGTTCCGGGTCGAGGCCGTCGTCGCGATCCTCGTCGCCCTCGCCGTGCTGGCATCCGACAAGCGGCTCGTCTGGGCCGCGGCGGGACTGACGGGGCTCGCGGGTGTCGCGGCGGTCGTGCTGTACCGCTACGTCGACGTGGGGTCGATCGGTCCGATCCCGAACATGTACGAGCCGGTGTGGTTCGGGGAGAAGACGCACTCGGCCATCGCGGAAGGCCTGGTGGCCGTCCTCTGGCTGGTGCGCGAGGGGCTCCGGCTCCGGCACCGGCTCCGGCGCCGGCGCCGGACGACCGCTACCGCAAGGTGAGCTGCCGGTTCACCAGGCCCTGGCGGGCCCGTCGGGTCTCGCTCGTCAGGCCGGTCTCGGCGAGGGCGGTGTCCAGCCGGGCACCCCAGGCCCGGGCCGGCTCCTCGAGCTCGTCGGCCACCGTCTCGAGCGGTAGGTCCCAGACGGGCACCAGCAGGCCATGTGCCCGGAACGAGCCGACGTACCGGGTGCCGTCGCCGAGCCCGAGGCCGCCGGCGACCGACATCCGGGCCAGCGCGTCGAGCAGCCGCTCCTCCTCGTGGGGCAGCACCCATCGCAGGTGCGATCGCTCGCGCATCCGGCACCAGTAGGCGCTCCGCACGGATGCGAGCCGGGCCGTCGGGACCACAGTCGCGTTGGCCCGCTCCATCGACGCGGCGACCTCGCCGTCCGGGTCGTCGGCGCCCTCGACCCAGAAGTCGAACCCGCTGTGGATCGTGATGTCGAGCGGCGCCTCGCGGAGCAGGTCCTGCAGCCGCGGCCCCGGACCGGGCAGGTCGGTCGTGGCCACCGAGGTCCCGGGGGCGGCGTCGGCAACCTGCTCGAGCACCGCGGCGAGGTCCCGCGAGGCGTCGCCGGAGCGGGACGCGACCTGCAGCCCGAGGTAGCGCACGCCATCGGCCCGGACCATG
>JAWWOJ010000358.1:0-10242 GCA_033851885.1 Frankiales bacterium
TGCTGCGACTTGGCGTGAGAGATAGTGAGCTGTCTTGGACCGAGCTATACCTCTACGCGGAGGGCCAGACGGAGGATGGGCTGCCGGTCACGCGGTTCATGGGCCGGGAGTCGGTCTGACGCGGCTCGCCCGGGCTGCCGGTGCCTGTGGCACGCTGGCCAGGCCGGGCTGGTCGTTCTGGCTTGACTCGTAGGGCGAAGGCATGAACAGGTCACAGGAGTACGAGCCTGTAGGGGCAGGGATGTCGGACGTCAGCATTGAAGCCGAGCAAGCACCTACCTTCGACTGGATTGACCACCCGCCGAAGGGTCGTTGGCTCTACCGGTACATCGACGCGGTCGGGCTCGAGAAGACGCTGAAGTCGGGAACGCTGCGGTTCGGGTCGTACACGTATCTCAACGACCCTCGTGAGAACCACAAGTGCGGATCCTGATCAGTTCGGGAAGGTCACTTCTACGCATAGACCACCTGCTGGTAGTGCGTGCGCATGGACGCTGGCTTGGTGGGCGTCGGCGATCGCCTGGACGATCGACAGGCCGAGACCGAGGCCTTCCTCGTGACTGGTGCGGTCGGTGCCCAGTCGCTTGAAGGGCTCGAAGAGCTGGTCGACTGCGTCGTGCGGTATGACCGGTCCGGTGTTGCTCACCGCGATCATCGCGAGCCCATTCCGCGTGCCGGTGACGATGTCGACGCTGCCGTCCGGTGTGTTGTGACGTAGCGCGTTATCGACGAGGTTGGCGATGAGGCGTTCGGTGAGCCGGGAGCTCCCCGCTGTCACGGCAGGTTCCAGAGTTGCGTGCAGGGCAAGACCGCGGCAGTCACCGTGGTGGCGTCGTGAGGTGACGACCTGCTCGGTGATGCGCGCCAGGTCGATGGGGTCTCGGGTGTCCAGGCCGGCCTGTCCCCGAGCCAGGGTGAGCAGCGTGTCGATCAGGCGTTCCTGCTGGGCGCCGGCGACGAGTACGCGCTCGTGCGTGGTGCGCAGTGACTGTTCGCTGGCATCGGGATCAGCCAACGCGACCTGGATGAGGGTGCGCTGCCGGGCGAGCGGGGTCCGCAGCTCGTGGGAGGCGTTGGCGATGAACTGTTGCTGTGATTGGAAGGAGGCGTCCAGCCGGGCGAGCAGTGCGTCGAAGGTGTCGCCCAGCTCCTTCAGCTCGTCCTCGGGCCCGGTGAGGGCAAGGCGCTCATGCAGGTTCGTCGCGGAGATCTCCCGCGCAGCGGCGGTGATCGTCCGCAGCGGTCGCAGAGCTCGGCCGGCGACGATCCAGCCCAGCGCGATCGACGCAACCGCCATGATCCCCAGCGCGATCGCCGACTGGACTAGGAACTGGTGTAGCTCCGCAGCGTGCTGGTGGATCGCCTGGGCGCGCAACTGCTCAGCCTGGGCCTGCAGCTGCGCGGGGGTGAAACGGAGTCCTCCCAGCGGGCCGGTGCTGCCCTGCCCAAGCTGCACCGGCGGTGACGTTGCCTTATCTGGCGCGGCACCGGTGATGCTGCCAGCCAAGACGCCGTTGCCGTTTGTGACGAAGAAGTTGCCATTGCCGGTGGCGTGCTGCACCAGCAGGTAGGTCACGGTGAGCAGGCCCGCGCCGGAGAGCAGGAACAGCCCGCCATAAAGGGCCGTGAGGCGCAGGCGCAGGCTCCGGCCGCGACGCGACCCCCCGACACCTGTTGCAGTGTGCTGGGGTTTGGTTGTCCTCACGTTTGCTCGAGCAGTCGGTAGCCGGCCTTGGCCACGGTCTCGATGAGTGGCGGGTCGCCGAGCTTGGCCCGCAATCGGCTGACGGTGATCTTGACAGCGCTGGTGTAGGGGTCGGCATGCTCGTCCCAGGCCCGGTCGAGCAGCTCCTCGGGCGAGACGGTCCGTCCGTGCGAGGCCACGAGAAGCTCCAGGACGCTGAACTCCTTCGGCGCGAGATCCAGCTGGGTCCCGGCGCGGCTGGCGCGGCGCTGCGCCATGTCGACCACGAGGTCACCGTGGCGCAGTACAGGTGCGATCGCGGGCTGGGCCCTGCGTAGCAGGGCACCGATGCGGGCGATGAGCACGGGGAAGTCGAACGGCTTCGCCAAGTAGTCGTCAGCGCCGAGGCCGAGTCCGTCCACCAGGTCCTCTACGGAGGCGGCCGCGGTGAGCATGAGGACCCGGCTGCGGCACCCTGAAGCGACTAGCTCGGCGCAGATGTCGTCGCCGTGCATCCCGGGCAGGTCCCGGTCCAGCACGATGACGTCGTAGTCGTTGACCAGCGCACGGTCGAGCCCGGAGGGGCCGTCGAAGGCCACATCGACAGCCATCCCGGTCCGGCGCAGCCCCACTGCGATAGCCCGGGCCATCTCGGCATCGTCCTCGACCACCAGCACCCGCATCACCCAAGTCTGCTCCGGGCACGGTTTCGACGCGGTATCACCACGGCGGTTGCGGAGTCACGGCCGGTCGTGGTGCGGACCGCCGGGCCAGTCGTACCTCGAGGTGCGCACCTCCTTCGGTCAGGGCACGAGCCGTGCGTCCCCCCAATGGGCGGCGGCAATCGGGGGCAGGATGGAGTCGCCGATCCCAGCCCCCTCCCTGCGGCGGCCACTCAAAGGATCCGTCCTGTCCGCGCACGTACGCGCCACCAGAGGGGCGTGCCGGTTGGGTTCGTCTGCTGATCCAGGGATGGCTCGCTATCGGCTGCGGCGAAGGTGATGCTGACCCGGAGTCCGCCGTCCGGTGGTGGGCGGGTAGTGACGCGCGCCCCGTGTGCGGTGGCGATCGCGTGGACGATGGAAAGCCCGAGACCGAGCCCGCCGTCGGGGCGGGTGCGTTCGGTGTTGAGTCGTTGGAACGGCTGGTAGAGCCGGTCGATCTCGGTCGGCGGGATCACCGGACCACTGTTGGTGACGGTGAGCACGGCATGGTCGGCCTCAGTGCTCGTCGCGACTTCGATGTGTCCGCCAGCGATGTTGTGACGAATGGCGTTGTCGAGGAGGTTGCTGGCGAGGCGTTCGATCAAGCGAGGGTCACCTGCGGTGGTGGCGTGGGCGAGGGTTGTCTCCAGGGCGAGCCCGGCACGCGTGAGCGCCGGGCCCTGGTCGAGGAGGAGATCCTCGAGCAGCGCGTCGAGCTTCACGGGTTCCCGGCGCTGCACGGCCGTCTGGCCGCGAGCCAGGGTGAGCAGAGCCTCGATCAGTCGTTCCTGTTGCTCCCCGGCGGCGAGCACCCTCTGGTTGGTGGCCTGCAGGGAGTGGACGGTGGCGTGCTCATCACCCAGTGCAACCTCGACCAGCGTGCGCTGCCGGGTGAGCGGGCTGCGCATCTCGTGGGAGGCGTTCGCGACGAACTGGCGTTGGGCCGTGAATGACTGCTCGAGTCGCGCGAGCAGGTCGTCGAAGGTGTCACCGAGCTCCGTGAGTTCGTTGTCGGGGCCGCTGAGTGCGAGTCGTTGGTCAAGGGCGGTGGCGGAGGCTTGCCGAGCGGCCGCCGTGATCGCCCGCAGGGGTCGAAGGATGCGACCCGCGACGAGCCAGCCCAGCCCGATGGACACGAACGTCATGACGGTCAGCGCGAATCCTCCGTTGAGGAGGAACTGGTGCATCTCTGAAGAGTGCTGGTGCAGCGCCTGGAGTCGCAGCTGCTCGGCCAGCGCTCGCGAGGCCGCGGGGGAGAGGGCACCGTGTACCGAGTCGCTCAACCCGGCGCCTCCGCCACTTGCTGGGTTGTGTGCCCCGTTGTTGTTGAGGGTGGTGGTGATTCCGCCGGGGCCATGAGTGACGAGCACGCCCCCGGTGGCCCGGACCACAAGGACGTAGGTGATGGCGAGCAGCACAACACCGGACAGGAAGAACAAGCCGCCGTAGATCAGGGTCAGTCGCATCCGCAGACTGCGTCGAGGAGCGCGGATCCGGGTTGTGAGCCTTCTGACTGGCGGCACGGGCGTGCCCCTTAGATCCGGTAGCCGGTTCGTGCGACGGTCTCGATGACCGGTGGTTCGCCGAGCTTGTGCCGCAGCCGACTCACCGTCACCTTGACGGCCGTTGTGGCAGGGTCGGCAGCTTCGTCCCAGACCCGGTCCAGGAGCTCCTCCGCCGACACGACTCGCCCGCCCGCAGCGAGCAGAAGCTGCAGGACGCCGAACTCCTTGGGGCCAAGCTCGACACGCTGTGTCCCCCTGGTGACACGCCGCCCGGCGGTGTCACAGACGAGCTCCCCGTGGCGCAGCAGGGGCGGCAGAGCCGGCTGGGCCCGCCGGTACAACGCGCCGATCCGGGCCACCAGCTCGGCGAGGGCGAACGGCTTGGGAAGGTAGTCGTCGGCGCCGCGGGCCAGCCCGTCGACCCGGTCGTCGATGGTGGTGGCGGCCGTGAGCATGAGCACCCGGCCGCGGCACCCGGCTGCGAGGATGTCGGCGCAGACCTGGTCGCCGTGCATACCCGGCAGGTCGCGGTCGAGCACGATCACGTCGTAGACGTCCTCCAGGGCCCGGTCGAGTCCAGCGAGCCCGTCGTAGGCGACATCCACGGCGAGTTGCGCGCGGCGTAGACCCACTGCGATGGCGTCCGCGAGCTCCGGGTCGTCCTCGATCACCAGAACCCGCACGGTTGCTCCTCTGCTTGCTCGGCACCGGATCTGTGGGCGCACCCTCGATGCTCCAGCACTCGGGTTGCACCGCGGTGACACCTCAGCGTCGCATCTCGAAGCGCGTTCGGGTGTTCGGCGTTCGGATGTCGTGAAGGCCGTCGGTTCGTGTCACCGCGATGCAACCAGGGCCGACCTACAACTGAGCCCTCACACGATTCCCCGCTTGCTCAGGAGCCGACATGCCGAGAGAAATGCACCAGCTCACCTTGACGTCCGGAAGCGGCGGCTGTCGGATCTGGCGGCGCAGGGCGTGGCCGATCGCCCCTGCGGTGATCGCCACGGGAATGCTGGCCGGCTGCGGGGGTGCAACTCCGGTGTCTCACGTGGCGAGCCTGCCGAGCGCACGCCCGTCGTCGTCGAGTTCGGTGCCGGGCGTCCCGGCCCGGGCCCGAGCTCTTGCTTACTCCCAGTGCATGCGTGCTCAGGGCATCGGTGACTTCCCGGACCCGAACGCCGCCGGCGAGCTGGCCGTGAACGCACGGTCAGGAAGCGACATCGACCCGAACAACCCGAAGTTCACGGCCGCTCAGAATGCCTGCGCGTCGCTGTTGCCAGCTTCGACAGGAAAGAAGCCCGCCCGGGCCGACACCCTCAAATATTCCCATTGCATGCGAGCGCACAAGATCTCGGACTTCCCCGACCCGCAAGCGGACGGCACGCTCCAGGTCCAAGCCGGACCCGGCAGCGACCTCGATCCCAACAACGCGCTGTTCGTGGCCGCGAACAAGGCCTGCGAGCACATCCTGCCCGGGGTCATGGGCGGCGGCGGCAGCACCAACACGAGCAACGGCTCATGACTACGGTGTTCTCGAGCGCAGCCAGCGAGACCCTCAGCACACCTACGGCGGTCGATGGGCGGTCGTCGCGCCATCCGCGGCGGGTGCTTGTCTGCGTTGTCCAGCCACCGACGACGGCCGCGGCTCAATCTCAGCCGCGCCGGGTCATGGGCCTCACCCGAGCGACGTCACCATCGTCTGCAGCGATACCCGCCCGAAACCGTCGCTCTCGTAGACCTTGTCCAGCGGCAACACGTGCCGCGCTGTGGAGGCGATGGACATGCGCGGTGCCCAGCACAGGATTCTCGAGCACCCTCGACCTCGTCGAGGCCGGCGCCGGGCGGGTCCGATGACGGCCGCGCTCATCGGCGGGGGGCTGCTGCTGACTGCCTGCTCCGGCGGTTCAGGTGGCCCCAAGGTGGCGAGCCTCGGCGCAGCCACCGACGCCGGTCCGTCCGCGAATCCATCGGCGTCGGCCGGCCCGCTGGCGTACTCGCATTGCATGCGTTCGCACGGCGTCCCGAGCTTCCCCGACCCGGACGGCCAGGGACGCCTTTCGATCCAAGCTGGTCCTGGCAGTGCCCTTGATCCCGGGTCAGCGGTGTTCCAGGCGGCACAGAGCGCGTGCCAGTCGCTGCAGCCGGTGCCCACAGCTGCAGAGCAGGCCAAGGCGCACGCCCAGCTGCTCAAGATGGCCCAGTGCATGCGCGCGCAGGGCATCGGGGACTTCCCGGACCCGGACCCGCAGGGACGGCTGAGTATCGGGTCTGGTTCCGGATCAGATCTCGACCCGAGCAATCCGCAGTTCCAGAGTGCCCAGAAGGTCTGCCAGAAGTACGCTCCCGGCGGCAAGGGGATGGGGACGGTGACCCAGGGCAACGGTCCGGGCCGAACGGGTGGCAAGCCGTGAGCGCCGGGGTCGACACTCCGGTGGCGGGATCGTCTACGCGGGACCTCGGTGCTGCCCCACGGCGTCGACGTCGCGGGTTGGTGGCCGGGGGTGTGGTGCTGGTGCTCGGCATCGGCGCCGCGGTGGCCTATGTGAACCCGTTCACGGCAAGCCCGAAGCAGTCGGGCGCCGGCGCGGCGAGCACTACGACGACGGCGCTGGCCACGGTGACCAGCGGTGTGTTGTCCGCGCGCACGCAGGTGGCCGCGACGCTGGGCTTTGCAGGGAGCTACACGGTGGTGAACCAGGCCAACGGGGTGGTGACCGCCCTGCCGAGGGTCGGTGACGTGGTCCGCGACGGGCAGGTGCTGTACCGGGTCGCGGGCCAGCCGGTCGTGCTGCTCTACGGCACGGTCCCGGCCTACCGGCCGCTTGCGGAGGGTGACTCGGGTCCGGACGTCAGGGCACTCAACGCCGACCTCGTCGCGTTGGGTTACGCAAAGCGTGCGAATCTGGCGCCGACGTCGGACACGTTCGGCTACTGGACCAAGGTCGCGTTGAAGGCCCTGCAGGGGCATCTGGGGATGACCAAGACCGGGACTTTGGCTCTCGGGCAGGCGGTCTTCCAACCGACGGCCACTCGGGTCACCTCGGTCACCGCGACGCTGGGTTCCGCGGCTCAACCGGGAGCGCCGGTACTGGCGGCCACCTCGACGAACCGGCAGGTTTCGATAGCGCTCGACGCCAGCCTGCAGGCGCAGGTCAAGGTCGGCTACCGGGTCAGCATCACGCTGCCGAACGGCCAGACCACACCCGGACGGGTGTCCTACGTCGGGAGCGTGGCGACCACCCCGGCCGGCAACGGTGGCGGGAGCTCGACACCGACCATCGAGGTCGACGTCATCCCGACCAACCCGGCTGCGACGGGCAGCCTGGACCAGGCCCCGGTGCAGGTCGCGATCACGACTGCCAGCGTGCACGACGCCTTGTCCGTCCCAGTGACCGCGCTGCTGGCACTCGCCGGTGGCGGCTATGCGGTGGAGGTTGTCGACACGGCCGGGGTGCACCGGCTGGTGCCCGTGACGTCCGGGCTGTTCGATGACGCCGCTGGGCTGGTTCAGGTGACCGGCAGCGGTCTCAGCGCCGGCCAGCACGTCGAGGTCCCCGCGTCATGAGCACCCCAACCCTGACGGGGGACACACCCGTCGTCCTGGAGCTCGATGCGGTGACGAAGACCTACCCCGCCGACCCGCCGGTGCTCGCGCTGCGTGGGGTGAGCTTCACGGTGCGCCGTGGTGAGCTGCTCGCCATCGTCGGGCCGTCCGGATCGGGCAAGTCCACACTGCTGCACCTGATGGGCACCCTGGATCGGCCCAGTTCGGGCATCGTGCGGGTCACCGGCCTCGACGTGGCGACGCTGACCGACCGTGAGCTCGCCGCGCTGCGGGCCACCCGGATCGGGTTCGTGTTCCAGCAGTTCTTCCTCGCCGAGCACAGCACCGCAGTGGACAACGTCGCGGACGGCCTGTTGTACGCGGGCGTCCCCGCAGCGCAGCGGCGCGCGTTGGCGCTCGAGGCCCTTGACAGGGTCGGTCTCGCCCATCGCGCGACCTTTCGGCCGAGCAAGCTCTCCGGTGGCGAACGCCAGCGGGTCGCGATCGCCCGGGCGCTCGTCGGCCGGCCGGCGATCGTGCTCGCCGACGAGCCCACCGGCAACCTCGACAGCCGGGCGGGCGATGCGTTGCTCGCCCTGCTCGAACAGCTCAACGCCGAAGGCACCACCATCGTGATCATCACTCACGACCGTGATCTGGCCGCCCGCCTGCCACGATGCCTCAACGTGCTCGACGGCCGCATCACCGACGTCACTGCTGAGCGGTCCGTGCGATCTGGGGTGCTGTCGCGATGACCGCCACCACGCTCACCCCGGCCAGGCTGCACCTCGCTGACCTGGCCCGGGTCGCCAGTGTTGGTGTTCGCACCAGACGGACGCGCGCGGGACTGTCGGCGCTGGGGATCGCGATCGGCGTCGCAGCAATCGTGGCGGTGCTGGGCTTGTCGTCGTCGTCCCAGGCCGGGCTGCTCGCCGAGATCGACCGGTTGGGCACCAACCTGCTCACCGTCACCAACGGTCAGACCTTCTTCGGCAAGACCGCCGAGCTCCCCCTCGCCGCGCGAGGGATGATCTCGCGGATCGCCCCAGTCACCCAGGTCCAACAGACCGGCACCACCAGCGCCAAGGCGTACCGCAGCCCGCTGATCCCAGTTATCAACACCAACGCATTGAGCGTCACCGCGGCCAGCCTGGACCTGCCCGCCACCATCGGGACGACGATCGCCCAAGGCCGCTACCTCAACGCGGCGACCGCCGCGGAACCGGTCGCAGTGCTCGGCGCCGCCGCCGCCCAACGCCTGGGCATCACCAGCATCCACCCCGGCCAACGCATCTGGGTCGGTGGGAAGTGGTTCTACGTCGTCGGCATCCTCAACCCTGCCGAGCTCACCCCCGAGATCGACACCGCCGTACTCGTCGGGTTCCCCGCCGCACAGACCTACCTAGGCTTCGACGGCCACCCGTCCACGATCTACGTACGGGCCAACACCGACCAGGTCGCGGCCGTCCAAGGCGTGCTTGGCGCCACCGCGAACCCCGAGGCCCCCAGCCAAGTCGACGTCAGCCAGCCCTCAGCCACCCTCACCGCCCGCGCCAAGGCAAAGGGAGCTCTCAACAACCTGTTCCTCGGACTCGGCGCTGTCTCCTTGCTCGTCGGTGCGGTCGGCGTCGCGAACATCATGGTCATCTCCGTGCTCGAACGACGCTCCGAAATCGGGCTCCGTCGATCCCTAGGCGCCACCAAAGGCCAGATCCGCACGCAATTCCTCGCCGAAGCCATGCTGCTCGCAGGTTTCGGAGGCGCCATCGGCGTGGCAGCCGGCATCGGCGCCACCGCCGCCTACGCCGCCGCCAAAGGCTGGGCCGTCGTGGTCCCCACCATCGCGTGGACCGGCGGCTTCGCCGCAGCCCTGCTCATCGGCGCCATCGCCGGACTGCTTCCCGCCATCCGAGCCGCCCGCCTGGCACCGACGGAAGCACTTCGCACCGTCTGACCACGGACGACGGCCAGAATGGGTTGTCCTTCGGGGCTCGACCGCGCCCGGCCGGTCAGGGCTGCAGGCCGGCCGGGCGAGTCACGGACGCCTGCACCGACTGCCACTGGCACGGGTGAGGCCTTCGCCGTCGAAGGTGGCGGGCCAATAGGCGGCGTTGTCGGGCGGAGGGACTACTCAAGGCTTGCGTCTAGGGGGGTGATCCTCATGACGGAGCTTGTCTTCAGCATCTTGGGTCGGCCAGCGCGGCCGGAGCGGATGACCACGTGTTCGGCTGTCAACTCCGCGGTGCCTACCCACCGCTCCTTGTCCGTCTCCACGACGACAGGCTCTCCATGATTCATCAGGATTGGCACGCGATCACATTACTAGCAGCCGCTTCTACCTGGCCGGACTTTGCCGGAGCAGCGGCTGATGTTATGTACGCCTCGATGTTTCCAGACTTCGCCGGACTGGGGCAGGCGACCGCGACTCGTCGACCGTAGGGCGGACGTCCGAAGGGTTGGATCAACGAGCGACTCACTGAATTGTCGGCGCTGCGGAAACGTCGGTCGCCGCTCCATGTGCACGATGACGACGCTGAAGCGTCCCCGAACATTGGCAGCGAGACCCAGGGGTCTTTACAGGTGGCGCCTTAGTGACGCGCCGTGAACTCGTTGTTGCAGCGGTGCGTGACTGCGCATGGCCTATCTGTTTCGACGTATCTGCGTAGCGCGCAGAGGCTCACGAGCGCGTGGTTCATCCCTCTAGTCATGGAACGGCCCGTCTGGGCTATGTACCACGGATGTCCCATTCGCCCAGGGTGCCTTGGTGTTCACACTCACTAGCGGAAGCGGAAGCGGAAGCGGAAT
>JAWWOJ010000365.1:0-2688 GCA_033851885.1 Frankiales bacterium
ATCGTCGGCGGCGTCGCTGGCGGCGCGGACGGCGGCCGCGAAGCTGGGCGCTCAGGGCGGCTGATCGGCATCGGCTGCGGCGTCGGCGCGACCCGTACATTGCTGCCTTGTACGTGCATCACCTGCACGTTGCTGGGCTGGGGCGGCGGCGGCTTGACCGCCGGCGGTACCGACTCGGTCGTCTTGGACTTGCCGAAGCCGACGAAGCGCGGCCGCGGCGGCGGCGGCTCGGTAGCAGCGGCTGCCTTGACGGCCTCGGGCGGCGACGGCGGCGGGGGCAGCTCGGGGGCGTCCTCGTCCACCTCAGCCGGGAACTCGGCACGCCGCTGGTTCGCCGAGTAGGCAACCAGACCGAAGGCGGCCACGGAGGAGACGACGGCTCCCCAGATGGCGGCGCGCCAGTGCCAGTTGCCGGCGACTCCGACGATCAGCAGCAGCAGACCCAGGCCAACCAGGAGCCCGCTGCCGAGCACCATCGGGTCAGCCGTCAGGTCGGCCATCAGGTTGACGGTGGGCTCGCCGGCCGGCGGCGGCGTCTGCTCCTCGGTCACGAGTCGGCCGGCTCCGGACCCTCTTCGACCGTCTCGTAGGCCGAGGTCCGGGATGCCTCATCGTGGTTGACGAATGGGTTGCCCTCGGCCGGGCGCGGCGCGTAGGGGTTGCCGGCGCCGGTCGGGGCGTACGGGTTGCCGGCCGCAGGGGCGGCCAGACCCGGGACGCCGGAGGATGCCGGGGCAGCTGCGGCGGCCGGTGCTGGCGCTGCTGCAGCGGACGCGGCCGGGGTGGACGCGTCATTGGGCGCGCGGCCGTCGAGGTCGCGGAGCTGGGTCTCGAGGTAGGCCTTGAGCCGGGTGCGGTACTCCCGCTCAAAGGCGCGGAGGTCCTCGACCCGTGCCTCGAGGGCGGCCCGCTGGCTCTCGAGCTGGCTGATCACGGTGGCGTGCCGGACCTGGGCCTCGCGCTCGAGCTCGGCAGCGCGGGCACGGGCATCGCTGACCATCTTGTCCGCCTCGGCCTTGGCCTCCGCGACCGCGGAGTCGGCCGTGCGTTGTGCCATCTGCAGGGTCCGCAGCGCTGCCGTCTCCGGCGGCTCTGCCGCGGCGACGGACACGACCGGCGCGACCACCGGCTCGGGTGCTGCGGCCGGCTCGGGTGCTGCGGCGGGCGTCGGCGCCTCGGCCTTGGTCAGCGGCACCGGGGCCGCAGCCACCGTGGTCTGCAGCTGGTTGAGCCGGTTGCGCAGGTCGGCGTTCTCGGTCAGCAGACGGTTGAGCTCGGCCTCGACCTCGTCGAGGAAGGCATCGACCTCCTCCTCGTCGTAGCCCGGCTTGAACCGGGTGGTCGCGAACTCCTTGTTCTGGACGTCCTGGGGGGTCAGGGGCATCAGGTCACCTCGTGGCTACAGGACGGCGGTCAGGGGCGGTCAGGTCGTGGGAGGGTGCCCGACTCATGGTGATCCCAGTCGAGGCCAGACCCCGGTCAAGATGAACAGGCCGACCAGCAGGACGATGAAGCCGAGGTCGAGGGCGGAGTTGCCCACCCGCAGCAACGGGATGAACCGCCGCAGGAAGCGCAGCGGAGGATCCGTCACCGTGAACACGACTTCGAGCAGCACCACCATCGCCCCGGCCGGACGCCAGTCCCGCGCGAGCACCATCACCCAGCTCACCACGGCCCGGAACATCAGCAGGACGATAGCGATCCAGGTCAGCGTCAGGAGAACCTGACCCAGCAACCTCATGAGGAAGACCTTCAGCTCTGGTTGAAGAATCCACCCTCGACGATGCGCGCCTTGTCCTCGGCAGTGACGTGGACGTTGGCCGGCGAGAGCAGGAAGACCTTGTTGGTCACCCGTTCGATACTCCCACGCAGACCGAAGATCAACCCAGCGGAGAAGTCAACCAGTCGCTTTGCGTCACCATCGCTCATCTCGGTGAGGTTCATGATCACCGGGGTGCCGTCGCGGAAGCTCTCGCCGATCGTGCGCGCCTCGTTGTAGTTGCGGGGGTGCAGCGTCGTGATCCGGTAGAGATCCGGCTCGGGTACGGCAGGGCCCGGCGGCGCCATCTGGACCCGGTCGACACCGGCCGACCGTACGGCCCGGGGCTGCGGCTCCTCGTAGCGGGCGCGCTCGTCGAAGCGGCGCACCGTCGTCGGGCGGGACGGTTCCTCGGGCTCAGGTTCGAGGTAGTCGTCCTCGACGTAGTCGTCGTACGCCTCGTCGTCCACGAGGCCCAGGTAGAGACCCACCTTGCGCAGGGCGCCAGCCATGTCGTCGGACCTCCGGAGTCGGGCGTGCACGAACATGCACGGTCGCACACGTGAGGGTGCACGGGTGCTTGAGCGCGACCTTATACGACCTGGCCGAATCGCGGCCCGAGCAACGCCGTACCGACACGAACGTGTGTGGAGCCGTGCAAGATCGCCGCCTCGAGATCACCGCTCATCCCGGCAGAGACCATGGTGGCACGCGAATGCTCAGCCCGTACGGCCGCGGCCGCGGCGGCCAGGCGGGCGAAGGCCTCGTCGGCGTCCGCGCCCAGCGGGGCCACCGCCATCAGGCCGGCCAGCCGCAGGCCGGGGGCCCCGGCAGCGACGGCACACAGCTCGAGCAGCGACCGGTAGCCCTCGTCCAGCGCGACCCCTCCCCTGCCCTCGCCGTCGCCCAGCGCCACCTGGACCAGCACG
>JAWWOJ010000372.1:0-2574 GCA_033851885.1 Frankiales bacterium
CCGGGCCCGGTGACGCTGCGGCTCCGCGGGGAACTGGTCGGCATCCAGTACGGCTCCCGCCCCGATCCGTACGGCTGGATCCACAAGATCGCCTGAACCTCCGCCGTGATCTTGTAGATGACGTCGACACGCAGAGCTTCCCGGCGTGCCTCCGGCACGACGCAAAGATCACGGCGGAGCGAGGGACGACCTCGGATGTCGAGACCAAGGTGACGGGTGTGATTCGGGTGTGGCACACTGAGTTCGTTATGCGCCACGCTTCGATGATTATCGGCGGGCGCGTCGGCTGATCAAGGACACCGCCGGCGCGCAGACCTCTCACGTACGTGAGGGGTCTTTTGCTTTTCCGATCCTTTTCATGGCGCGTTACCCATATGGAGGAGAGCTCGATGCTCGACGACGGCTTCCACGTCTATGACACGACGCTGCGCGATGGGTCCCAGCAGGAGGGACTCAACCTGAGTGTGGCCGACAAACTGGCCATCGCGCGGCACCTCGACGAGTTGGGCGTCGGCTTCATCGAGGGCGGCTGGCCGGGCGCCAATCCCAAGGACACCGAATTCTTCGCGTTGGCTCGGACCGAGCTCGACCTGAAGCACGCACAGCTCACCGCGTTCGGCGCGACCCGCCGGGCCGGTGTGAAGGCCGCCGACGACCCTCTGGTGGCCGCCCTGCGCGACTCCGGCGCGCCGGTCGTGACCCTGGTCGCGAAAAGTCACGACCGGCACGTCGAGCTGGCTCTGCGCACCACCCTCGAGGAGAATCTCGCGATGATCCGCGACACGGTCTCCCATCTGCGGGCGGAGGGGCAGCGGGTCTTCCTGGACGCCGAGCACTTCTTCGACGGTTACAAGGCCAATCCTGCCTACGCGGTGGAGGTCGTACGGACCGCGACGGAGGCCGGCGCCGACGTGATCGCCCTGTGCGACACCAACGGCGGCATGCTGCCCGACGAGCTGGCCGACGTCGTCAACGACGTGGTCTCGCTCGGCGCGAGAGTCGGCATCCACTGCCACGACGACTCCGGCTGCGCGGTGGCCAACAGCCTCGCCGCGGTCAAGGCCGGCGCCACCCATGTGCAGGGCTGCGCGAACGGCTACGGCGAGCGCAGCGGCAACGCCAACCTGTTCACCGTGGTGGGCAACCTGCAGCTCAAGCGGGGCCTGCAGGTGGTCACCGAGGGTCAGCTGGCCGAGATGACCCGCATCGCGCACGCGGTCTCCGAGATCACCAACGTCACGCCCAGCTCGCAGCAGCCCTATGTCGGCGTCTCGGCGTTCGCGCACAAGGCGGGGCTGCACGCCTCCGCGGTGAAGGTAGACCCGGACCTCTACCAGCACATCGACCCGATGCGAGTCGGCAACGACATGCGGATGCTGGTCTCCAGCATGTCCGGCCGGGCATCGGTCGAGCTCAAGGGCAAGGAGCTCGGATACGACCTTTCGGGGCAGAAGGCCAAGGAGGTCGTCGACAAGGTCAAGGAGCTGGAGGCCGAGGGGTACACCTTCGAGGCCGCCGATGCGTCCTTCGAGCTTCTGCTGCGCGGCGAGCTGTTCGGCGACCGGACCACCTACTTCCAGGTCGAGTCGTGGCGCACCATCGTCGAGCGGCGACCGGACGGCGTGATGGTCAGCGAGGCGACCGTCAAGCTGCACGCCAAGGGCGAGCGGATCGTCGCCACCGGTGAGGGCAACGGCCCGGTCAACGCCCTGGACACCGCGCTGCGCATCGCCTTGGAGCGGCTGTATCCGGAGCTGGCCAAGCTGGAGCTGATCGACTACAAGGTCCGGATCCTGGAGGGCTCGCACGGTACCGGAGCCAGCACCCGGGTGCTCATCGAGTCCAGTGACGGGCGCGGGGAGTGGGGCACGGTCGGTGTCGCGGAGAACGTCATCGCGGCCTCCTGGCAGGCGCTGGAGGAGGCGGTGACCTACTCGCTGCTCCGGGCCGGCTACGACACCGGACAATGACGTCCCGGGGGAATCTTCTCCTGTACAGGGGCATTACTACGAGTATGAGCACGAAGATCACGAACAACGTGGCGGAGAACCGCTACGAGATCGACGTGGACGGTTCGCTCGGCGGATTCGCGGAGTACCGGCTGCGGAACGAGCGGGTGATCTTCACCCACACCGAGATCGACCCCGCCTACGAGGGACAGGGGCTGGGCGGCCGGCTCGCCCGGGGCGCCCTGGACGACGTCCGGTCCGCCGGGCGGGTGGCCGTGCCGCTCTGCCCCTTCATCAAGGCGTACATCGACAAGCACCCCGAATACCAGGACCTGGTCGCCGACTGATCCTCGCCGGACCGGGGCGTTCCGCCGGCTCTCACCGACGGAATCCCTCGGCTCCAGCCCCGCACCGGTTGCCGCTCCGGGGGTGACTACCCTCGGTCGGCGGACTGTACGACCTCGAAAGACCACAGTTCGGCCCCGGTGGCCGCGGGGCCGCCGTGGCCGTGCCCATGGCCGGTCTGGGGGCCTTCCCCACGGGACGCCTGGGCATCGGCGGCGGCCTTCGCGTGGCCCTTGGCGAAGGACTGGCTCTCGGTCCAGCGCTGGAAGTCCTCCTCGCT
>JAWWOJ010000394.1:0-15718 GCA_033851885.1 Frankiales bacterium
GCCTCGGCGCAGCGGCGCTCGGTCGCTACGTCGCCGGTTGATCGCCGGCGGCGTCGGCGAGAGCCGCCAGTGCGTCGCCGGCCACGCGCCACACGGTCCACTCGTCCTCGGGGCGAGCCCCCACCGACCGGTAGAAGCCCTGGGCGGGTTCGTTCCAGTCGAGCACCCACCACTCGAAGCGGGTCCAGCCGCGCTCCACGCAGAGCTGCGCGAGCCGTACGAGCAGGGCCTTGCCCAGGCCGGCACCCCGCGCCTCGGGCCGGACGAACAGGTCCTCGAGCCACAGGCCCGGCTGGCCGGTCCACGTGCTGAACGTGCGGTACCACAGCGCGAAGCCGACGACCTCGCCGGCGAGTTCGGCGACCTGGCAGCTCGCGACCGCCTCCGGCCCGAACAGTGCCGCGTGCAGGTCGGCCTCGGTCGCGTGGACGGCGTCCGGCTCCTT
Organism: Frankiales bacterium; assembly: GCA_033851885.1. GTDB lineage: Bacteria > Actinomycetota > Actinomycetes > Mycobacteriales > SCTD01 > RYN-111. The sequence goes on from JAWWOJ010000394.1 coordinate 446, forward strand.
CTCGTAGTCGGCCAGCTCCTGCACGAGCTGCCGAATCACGGGTACGTCGGTGGGCACGGCGTCGCGGATCACAGGTTCCAGCCTCTCAGGGCGGGCCAGTCGTGCTCCTTGCCCAGGATCCCGATGCCGCACGGCTCGAGGACCAGGTGCTGGGCGTCGACGGGCTCCAGCTCGAGGTAGATGGCGGTCAGGATGCGCAGGACGTGGCCGTGCGCGACGAGGCAGGTGTCGCCGTGCGTCGGGAGGCGGGCCAGCACCCGTCGTACCCGCTCGGCGACCTGCTCGAGGGTCTCCCCGAGGTCCGGGTCGTCCCAGACGCGCCAGGGCTTCTCGGCGCTCAGCTGCTCCGTGGTGAGTCCCTCGGCGTGGCCGTAGTCCCACTCCAGGAGGTCGGGCTCGGGCTCGGGCGTGAGCCCGGCGAGCTCGGCCGTCCGCCAGGCCCGCTGCAGGGGGCTGGCGAGGACCAGCGCCCAGTCACGCCGAAGGCGAGGCGCCAGGTCACGTGCCTGGGCCTCGCCCTGCGCGGTGAGTGGGATGTCGGTCCGGCCGGTGTGCTGCATGGTGCGCGACCACTCGGTCTCGCCGTGCCGGACCACCCACAACGACATGGCCGGACGTCAGGCCTTCTTGGTCTCCCAGAAGATGGTGTCGATCTTCGCGATGCCGTCGAGCAGCTTCTGGCCGTCGGCCGGGTCGTTGCTCTGCTTGCACGCCGAGGCCTGCTTGATGGTGCTGTTGAACAGGGTGTGCAGGTCGGGGTACTTCTCGAAGTGCGGGGGCTTGAAGTAGTCGGTCCAGAGCACATCGAGGTGGTGCTTCACGAGCTCGGCGCGCTGTTCCTTGATGCCGATCGCGCGAGCGCGGAACGTCGGGTCCTCGTTGCCCTGGTACTTCTCCTGGACGGCCTTCACCGACTCGGCCTCGATGCGGGCCTGGGCGGGGTCGTAGACACCGCAGGGGAGGTCGCAGTGGGCGCTGACGACGGTGGTGGGCTTGAGGGAAGCCATGATGTGTCCTTCCGGATCGGGTGCTGTCCCGACCCTAGACCGAGGGGAATCGCGGGTGCGCATCGGGACCGTGCTCGTCCGCGGGCCCTCGATGGTGCCGGCGCTCCACGACGGCGACTGCCTGGTCGTGCTCCGCGGTGGACGGGTACATCCGGGCGCGGTGGTGGTGGCGCGGTTCCGCTCGCGCCCGTCGCTGCTCGTGGTGAAGCGGGCGGTGTGTCCGGTGGACGGCGGGTGGGAGCTGGCGTCGGACAACCCGTTCGTCGACGGCCCGGCGGGGGTCGCCGACGTCGAGGCCGTGGTCCTCCTCCGCTACTGGCCGCTGCGTCGAGGAGGTCCCTTCCCTCGTGCACCTCATCGGTTCGACGAACGTGCTTCCTGAGCGTGCTGTCGGGCGCTCATGCCCGCGGCTCGTGCATGACGGAAGGGGTCGTCAGAGGACCTTGCCGAGGAAGGCCTTCGTGCGCGGGTGCTGCGGGTTGTCGATGACCTGCTGGGGTTCGCCCTGCTCGACGACCACACCGTCGTCCATGAACACGACGGTGTCGCCGACGTCGCGCGCGAACCCCATCTCGTGGGTGACGACGACCATCGTCATGCCGTCCTTGGCGAGGCCGCGCATGACGTCGAGGACCTCGCCGACGAGCTCGGGGTCGAGGGCGGAGGTGGGCTCGTCGAAGAGCATCAGCTTCGGCTTCATCGCGAGGGCCCGCGCGATCGCGACGCGCTGCTGCTGGCCGCCGGAGAGCTGGGCGGGGTAGGCATCGACCTTGTCGGCGAGACCGACCCGGTCGAGCAGCTGCCGGGCCTGCACGACGGCCTCGCTCTTCGACGTCTTTCGGACGCGCAGCGGCGCCTCGATGACGTTACCGAGCGCGGTCATGTGGGGGAAGAGGTTGAAGCGCTGGAAGACCATGCCGATCTCAGCGCGCTTCGCCGCGGTCTCCTTCTCGCGCAGCTCGTAGAGCTTGTCGCCCTGCTGCCGGTAGCCCACCAGATCACCGTCGACCGACAGTCGGCCGGCGGTGATCTGCTCGAGGTGGTTGATGCAGCGCAGGAACGTCGACTTCCCCGACCCCGACGGGCCGAGCAGGCAGCACACCTCGCCCGGCTGGACCGCGAGGTCGATGCCCTTCAGGACCTCGAGCTTCCCGAAGCTCTTGTGCACCTGCTCGGCGAGCACCATGGGCACTGTCGTCGTCGTCATGTGCGCCCCGGCCGCAGCGCTGTCCGAACTCGCTGCCACGGCGTCGGCGGGAGTTCCCGTTGGGCGCCGCGCGCGAACCGCCGCTCCAGGTAGTACTGCCCGATCCCGAAGATCGACGTGAGCACGAGGTACCAGATCGCGGCCACGAACAGCAGCGGGATCAACTCGAGAGTTGTGCCGGAGAGCGTGTCAGTGACGCGGAACAGCTCGGTGTACTGCGCGGCGCTCGCCAGCGCGCTGGACTTCAGCATGTTGACGAACTCGTTGCCGGTCGGCGGGATGATGACGCGCATCGCCTGCGGCAGCACGACCCTGCGCAGGGTCAGCCCCTGCGACATGCCGAGCGCGTGCGACGCCTCGATCTGGCCGTTGTCCACCGACCCGATGCCGGCCCGCACGATCTCCGCCATGTAGGCGCCCTCGTTGATGCCGAGGCCGAGCAGGGCAGCGAGGAACGGCGTGATGAACGTGTTGGTGTCGGTGTGCCACACGCCGGGGATCGACAGCGTCGGGAAGATGGCGGCGAGGTTGAACCACAGGACGAGCTGCAAGAACAGCGGTGTCCCGCGGAAGAACCAGACGTAGAACCAGCCCACCAGGCTGATCACAGGGTTGGCCGACTGCCGCATGACGGCGGCGAGCACCCCGAGCGAGACGCCGAGGAGCTGGGAGAGCAGGCTGATCAGCAGGGTGTGCCAGACGCCGATGAGGACGACCTGGGCAGTCAGGTACTTGCTGGTGACGTGGTAGTGGATGTCGGCGTTCACGAACGAGCGCACGATCAGCCCGAACAGGACCAGGACGACCACGGCGCCGACCCAGCGGCCCCAGTGGCGGACCGGGACGGCGACGAGCTTCTCAGGCGCCGCCCCGGTCACCTCCGAGGTCATGTGCCGGCGTTGACCGTGGCCGTCGTGAGGGCGCCCTGCTGGACGTGCCACTTCTCGAGGATCGTCTTGTAGGTGCCGTCATCGATGATGGCCTGGACCGCGGCCTTGATCGCGTCGCGCAGCTGCGTGTCTGTCTTGCGGAGGCCGATGCCGTACGGACCCGCTTCGAGCTGCTGCCCGACGACCTGGAAGTCGGCTGCCTGCTTCTGGGCCGTGTACGCCGCGACGGGGAAGTCGTTCATGTCGGCGACCGCGCGGCCGGACTTGATCTGCAGCAGGGCCTGCGGGTCGGTGTCGAACTTCAGCACGGTGAGCGGCTTGCCGGCTGTCTTGCACTTGGCCTGCTGGGCCGTCGCCACGTCGTCCTGGGTGGTGCCGCGCTGGATGGCGACCGTCTTGCCGCAGAAGTCGTCGAGGGTGTTGATGTTCGACGGGTTGCCCTTCTTGACGATGATCGACGTCCCGGCCGAGAAGTAGTCGACGAAGTCGACGGTGGCCTGGCGCTTCTTGTTGTCGCTCATGGCGCTCATGATCACGTCGATGCGCTTGCTCGTCGTCAGCTGGGGGATGAGGCCGTCGAAGGTGCCGTTGACGAACTCCAGCGTGATCCCGAGCTTGTCACCGATGGCCTTGGCCAGGTCGGGGTCGATGCCGATCGCGGTCTTGCCGTCGGTGTCGGCGAACTCGACGGGCGCGTAGCTGACGTCGGAGCCGACGACGAGCTTGCCCTTCGCCTTGATGGCGGCGGGCACGAGGCTGGCGAGCGGCGCCGCACTGCTCGACGGACCGGAGACTGTCGGGCTGTCGCTGCTGCCACCGCAGGACGTGAGGACGAGGGGCAGGACGGCGAGCAGCGGGAGGCTGCTGAGCAGGCGGGCACGCACGGTGAGGACCTCCAGGTCGCGGGTCGTGATCGCGCGCATGGTTGCACGCCCAGGGCCCCGAAAGGCATCTGTCAGCTTCCTGAAACGCGACACGGGTGTCCTGCTGCGCGTCGCCCAACGCGGCTGTGACACGATGGACGCACCGGGCAATCCCCGACCGTTCCGCGCGCTCCACCCGCTGTCGCGCCTTCTCTGACAGCTGCCTTGGAGCACGTTGTGACTGCCTTCCTGGAGGACCAACCTGTCGTGAGCACCGAGTCCCGAGACGACGATCCTGCGTTCGCCCTCCACCGCGGGGGCAAGATCGAGATCTCGCTCTCGGTCCCTCTCGAGACCCGCGACGACCTCTCGCTCGCCTATACCCCGGGCGTCGCCCGGGTCTGTACGGCCATCGCCGAGGAGCCCGACCTCATCTACGACTACACGTGGATGTCCCGGACGGTCGCCGTGGTCACCGACGGCACCGCGGTGCTCGGGCTCGGGGACATCGGGGCCAAGGCGGCGCTCCCCGTCATGGAGGGCAAGGCGATGCTGTTCAAGCACTTCGGCGGCGTCGATGCCGTGCCGATCTGCCTGGACGTCACCGACACCGACGAGCTGATCGAGACGGTCGTCCGGCTGGCGCCGGCATTCGGTGGGATCAACCTCGAGGACATCAGCGCTCCGCGCTGCTTCGAGGTGGAGCGCCGCGTGCAGGAGCGGCTCGACATCCCGGTCTTCCACGACGACCAGCACGGCACCGCGATCGTGACGCTGGCCGCGCTCCGCAACGCCGCGAAGGTGACCGGCCGAACCCTCGCCGACCTGCGCGTCGTCGTCTCCGGTGCGGGTGCTGCCGGCATCGCCGTGTCGAAGATGATCCTCGAGGCCGGCATCGGCGACCTGGCCATCGCGGACAGCAAGGGGATCGTCCACCTCGACCGCACCGACCTGAACGACGAGAAGCGGATGTTCGCCGGCATCAGCAACAAGGCGGCGTTCACCGGGTCGTTCAACGACGCGCTCGCGGGGGCGGACGTCCTCATCGGTCTGTCCGCCGGGAAGGTTCCCTTCGAGGCGGTGCAGTCGATGGCTCCGGACAGCATCGTCTTCGCGATGGCCAACCCCGACCCGGAGGTGCACCCGGACGACGCGCACCGGGCGGGTGCCCGCGTCATCGCGACGGGCCGATCCGACTTCCCGAACCAGATCAACAACGTGCTCGCCTTCCCCGGCGTCTTCCGCGGCGCCATGGAGGTGCGGGCCCGCTGCGTCACCGAGGGCATGAAGCAGGCCGCCGCCGTCGCCCTCGCGGACGTCATCGCCGACGAGCTGTCCGAGGACTGCGTCATCCCGTCCTGCTTCGACCCGCGGGTGGCTCCGGCCGTCGCTGCCGCGGTGGCCGACGCCGCTCGTCGCGACGGGGTCGCCCGGCTCTGAACGGCCCCGGGCCTTCCCCGTAAGGTCGGCGACATGCTTGCTGTCACGTGCACCTCGCAAACCGCCGACGACCCGCTGTCGGGCCTGACCGTCGGCGAGCGGCCGGAGCCGGACGTCCCCGAAGGCTGGGTCCGGGTCACCGTCAAGGCGGCTGCCCTCAACCACCACGACCTGTGGTCGCTGAAGGGTGTGGGGCTGTCGCCTGACCTGCTGCCGATGACCCTCGGCTGTGATGCAGCCGGCGTCCTCGACGACGGCACCGAGGTGGTCGTGCACGCGGTGATCTCGTCGGCGGGATGGAGCGGTGACGAGACGCTCGACCCGAAGCGGACGCTGCTGTCCGAGAAGCACCAGGGCACGCTCGCCGAGGTCGTCGTCGTCCCTGCGCGCAACGTGGTGCCGAAGCCTCCCGAGCTCTCGTGGGACGAGGCCGCCTGCCTCCCGACCGCCTGGCTCACCGCCTACCGGATGCTCTTCACGAACGCCGGCCTGCGCCCCGGCCAGACGGTGCTGGTCCAAGGTGCCGGCGGCGGCGTGGCGACAGCGGCGATCGCACTGGCCCGGCACGCCGGCTACCGGGTGTGGGCGACCAGCCGGGACGAGAGCAAGCGCAAGCAGGCCCTCGAGCTCGGTGCCCACGACGCCTTCGAGACCGGTGCCCGGCTGCCCGAGCGCGTCGACGCCGTGCTCGAGACGGTGGGCAAGGCGACCTGGTCGCACTCGATGAAGGCGCTGCGTCCGGGCGGGACGCTCGTCGTGTCCGGGGCGACCACCGGGGCCGACCCGAGCGCCGACCTGAACAGGCTGTTCTTCCTGCAGCTCAAGGTGCTCGGTTCGACGATGGGCACGCGGGCGGAGCTGGCGGACCTGCTCGCCTTCTGCGTCTCGACCGGTCTCCGACCGGTCATCAGCGACGTGCGACCGCTCGCCGATGCCGCCGCGAGCTTCGCCAAGCTGGCCGAGGGCGACGTGTTCGGAAAGCTGGTCCTGACCGCCTGATGGTGCTGCCGGTCCACGACGACAACCCGACCCGGCGACCGGGGTACGTGACCTGGTTGCTGATCGGCATCAATGTCGTGGTCTTCCTGCTCAGCCCGCTCGCGCAGCATCTGGTCGGGAGCACTCCGCTCGCCCAGGTCTGCCAGACCCAGGCGTACTTCGACCGCTACGCCGCCGTCCCTGATGAGCTCGTGCACAACCGGCAGGAGCCGGTGGCGGCAACCGGCGACGTCGGACATGCGGGGGCCCGGGTCGGCTGCGTCGCCCAGCACCCACCGAGCTTCCACAAGACGCCGGCCCTCTCGGTGCTGACGGCGATGTTCCTCCACGGCTCGTGGCTGCACCTGCTCGGGAACATGCTGTTCCTCTGGGTCTTCGGCAACAACGTCGAGGACCGTCTCGGCAGGCTGCGGTACGTCGGCTTCTACCTGCTGTGCGGGTACGCCGCGACGTACGGGTTCGCGCTGGTGCAGCCGTCATCGACCCAGCCGCTGGTCGGTGCCTCCGGCGCCATCGCGGGAGTGCTCGGCGCCTACTTCGTGCTGTTCCCACGGGCCAAGGTGCTCTCGCTGCTGACGTTCTTGTTCTTCCTGCCGGTCCGGCTGCCCGCCTGGCTGGTGCTCGGTAGCTGGTTCGTCCTGCAGTACCTCAGCCTGCGTGCCAACCAGGCCGGCAGCGGGTCAGGGGTCGCCTACCTGGCCCATGTCATCGGCTTCGTCCTGGGGGCCGCGATCTGCTGGCAGCTCAGGGGACAGCGGCAGCGGCTCGCCTGACCGCGGCGACCGACTCCTCGACGTCGCGCTCGTCGGTCGACCAGTTGCTCACCGAGACGCGCAGGACCGCCTGACCGCGCCACACCGACCCCGACATCCAGGTCCGGCCCTCCTCGAGCAGGGCGGCGATGACGGCGCGGGTCCGTGCGTCGTCGCCGAAGGAGACCGACACCTGGGTGAAGACGACGTCGTTTTGCACCGTCGCACCTGGCACGTCGGCGATCCCGTCGGCGAGCTGCCGGGCCCGCAGGACGAGCCGGTCGACCAGCTCACCGATCCCTTGGCTACCAAGGGATCTCAGCGCCGCCCAGACGGGCACGCCGCGGCCGCGACGGGAGAGCTCGGGCACCTTCTCGAACGGGTCTCCCGCGCTGTCGTGGATGAGATAGCTGGCGTGCAGGCCCATCGCCCCGCGCACGGCCGTTCGGTCGGCGACGATCGCGATGCCCGCGTCGTAGGGCACGTTGAGGGTTTTGTGCGCGTCGGTCGCCCACGAGTCGGCCTGCTCCAGGCCCGGCACCAGGCTGCGCAGGGTCGGGGACGCCGCGGCCCACAGCCCGAAGGCACCGTCGACGTGCACCCACGCGCCGGACCGGTGGGCGATCTCGACGCACTCGGCAACCGGGTCGAACGCGCCCGAGTGGATGTTGCCGGCTTGCAGGCACACGATGGCCGGCCCCTCCCGCAGGGTCTCCGCCAATGCGGTGGGCAGAACCCGACCCTCATCGTCGACAGCGAGGACCGTCGGGGCGCCCAGTCCCAGGTACCGCAGCGCCAGGTCCACCGTCTCGTGCCGCTCGGCGCCGACCAGGACCTGGAGGGGCGGTGCCCCGTTGAGCCCGTCGCGGTCGAGATCCCAGGCGACCCTCGCCAGCGCCGCCTGCCGAGCTGCTGCGAGACAGGTGAAGTTCGCCATCGTCGCCCCTGTGACGAAGCCGACGTCCGCGGTGGCCGGCAGCCCGAGGACGTCAAGCAGCCACTCGGCTGCCACCTGCTCGCAGGCAGCGACGCCCGGGCTGATCGCCGTCAGCCCGGCGTTCTGGTCCCACGCGCTCACCAGCCAGTCCGCCGCCAGTGCAGCGGGCAGCGTCCCGCCGATGACCCATCCGAAGAGCCGGCCCGACGGGATGGCCATGAGCCCGGCCTCCGCCTTGGTGGCCAGCAGGTCGATCACCGCCGCGGGATCAGTCGCGGCGTCTGGAAGCGGACCGCCGAGAGCGGAGACGAGCTCGTCGAAGGACGCCCGCGGCGGCACCGGCCGCGTGTCCTGCGACGCGAGCCAGCGGAGCGCATGGTCGTGGGCGGCCTGAAGGGCCGGGGCGAACGCGTCCGGGCGGGCTGTCATGCCCTCCAGTCTTGCCCTCAGCCGAAGCTGACGGAAGCCGTCGGCACGACGCCGATCTCGCGCCCGGGAGCGGCGGTGTTCTCCCAGTAGAAGTTGGTGAACGCGATGGCGGTCTCCGGCGTTGGGCCGCCCCACTGGCTGAGGTCTTCCGTGGTGTGGGCGTCGCTGACGAGCAAGGTGTCGTAGCCCCGAGCGACAGCACCGTGCAGCGTCGAGCGGATGCAGGCGTCGGACTGCGCACCCGCGACGACGAGCTTGCCGATGCCACGGTCGGCGAGCACCTGCTCGAGGTCGGTCTCCTCGAAGGAGTCGCCCCACCTCTTGTGCACCACCGGGTCGCCGTCCGGGATCGGGAGCTCAGCGACGTACTCCCACTGCGGGCTGCCCGTCGGGAGCTCGTCGCTGGTGTGCTGGACCCAGACGACGCAGACGTCGGCGGCGCGGGCCTTGTCGACGAGGGTCGCGATGTTGGCGACGACGCCGTCGCGGTCGACGGCCTGCGCCACGACGCCGACCTGCACGTCGACGACCAGCAGGGCGGTGGCAGGGCGATCGGTGAGCGTGGTCATGGGCTCACGCTAGGACGGAGAAACGACGCAACGTCACTCGTCGTCGTCCAGCCGCGCGAGCCACGTGGCGACCCGCTCGATCGGCACCTCGAACTCCGGGTGCTCGTCCACGAACTCCTTCAGCCGCTCGGCGAGCCAGGCCAACGTGACCTCCTCCTCGCCGCGCCGCTGCGCGAGCTCCTCGAGGCCTCGGTCGGTGAAGTACATCGCTAGCGGGCGAAGACGGCTTCGACGAGCGCCGTCTGCTCCGCCTCATGCACCTTGGACGAGCCGGCGGCGGGGGAGGCCGCCGAGCGACGCGAGACGCGACGCAGCCGGACGTCCGGCGGGAGCTGCTCGGGCAGCGACAGCGCGATGTGACTCCAGGCGCCCTGGTTGGCCGGCTCCTCCTGCGCCCAGACGACATCGGTCGCGCTGGGGTAGGCGGCGAGCACCTCGCGGATCTGGGCTCCCGGCAGCGGGTAGAGCTGCTCGACACGGATGAGCGCGACACTGGTGTCCTCAGCCTTCCGGCGGGCGGCGGCGAGGTCGTAGTAGACCTTGCCGCTGCACAGGACGACCCGCGTGACTCCGGACGGCGCGGGCGCCTCGGGGTCGACGAGCACCGGCTGCCAGTGGCCGCTGGTGAAGTCTGCCGGCCCGGAGGCGGCGGCCTTGAGGCGCAGCATCGACTTCGGAGTGACCACCACGAGCGGGCGCTTCACTTCGGCGAGGGCCTGCGCGCGCAACAGGTGGAAGTGCTGCGCGGGGGTGGTCGGGTACGCGACCGTCATGTTGTCCTCGGCGCACAGCTGGAGGAAGCGCTCGATGCGCGTCGAGGAGTGATCGGGGCCCTGCCCCTCGTAGCCGTGCGGGAGCAGCAGCGTCACGGACGACTTCTGGCCCCACTTGGCCTCGCCGGAGCTGATGAACTCGTCGATGATCGTCATGGCTCCGTTGACGAAGTCGCCGAACTGCGCCTCCCAGAGCACGAGCGCCTCGGGTCGCTCGGCCGAGTAGCCGTACTCGAAGCCGACACAGGCGTACTCGCTCAGCAGCGAGTCGTAGACGTAGAACGTGCCCTGGTCCTCGTCGAGGTAGCGGAGCGGGGTGTGCTCAGCGCCGCTGTTGCGGTCGATGAGCGTCGCGTGCCGCTGCACGAAGGTGCCGCGCCGGGTGTCCTGTCCGGCCAGGCGGACGGGACGGCCCTCGAGCAGCAACGAGCCGAACGCCAGGATCTCGCCGAAGCCCCAGTCGATGCCACCGTCGCGGACCATGGCCGCTCGGCGCTCCATGAGGGGTGCGAGCTTGGGGTGGGGCGTGAAGCCCTCAGGCAGCGTGACGTGCGCCTTGCCGATGATGTCGAGGACGTCCTGCTCGACAGCGGTCGGGATCTGGGACAGGTCGAGGGCCTTGACCATCGGCGGCTCCGCGGCGGTCGACGTCGACGCGTCGCGGGTCTCCGCGAAGACGCGCTCGAGCTGCGCCTGGTAGTCCTTGAGGGCCTCCTCCGCCTCCTCGATCGTGATGTCACCACGACCGACCAGCTGCTCGGTGTAGGTCTTGCGGACCGAGCGCTTGCGGTCGATGACGTCATACATCAGCGGCTGCGTCATCGACGGGTCGTCACCCTCGTTGTGACCGCGACGGCGGTAGCAGACCAGGTCGATGACGACGTCCTTCTTGAACGCCTGCCGGAACTCGAAGGCGAGCTGCGCGACCCGCACGCACGCCTCGGGGTCGTCGCCGTTGACGTGGAAGATCGGTGCCTGGACGGTGCGGGCCACATCGGTCGAGTACGTCGACGAGCGGCTGTACTCGGGCGCGGTGGTGAACCCGACCTGGTTGTTGATGACGACGTGGGCCGTGCCGCCGGTGCGGTAGCCACGCAGCTGGCCCATCTGCAGCGTCTCCGCCACGACGCCCTGTCCCGCGAAGGCCGCGTCCCCGTGGATGAGCAGCGGCAGCACCGTGAAGCCGGCCTCGCCCTTGTCGATGACGTCCTGCTTGGCGCGGACGATGCCTTCGAGGACCGGGTCGACGGCCTCGAGGTGCGAGGGGTTGGAGCACAGCGACACCTTGGTGGTCGAGCCGTCGTTCGCGGTGAAGGTGCCCTCGGCGCCGAGGTGGTATTTCACGTCTCCCGAGCCCTGGACCGTCCGCGGGTCGATGTTGCCCTCGAACTCACGGAAGATCTGGCCGTAGGACTTCCCCACGATGTTCGCGAGGACGTTGAGGCGCCCGCGGTGCGCCATGCCGATGACGACCTCGTCGAGCCCTGCCTTGGCGGATCCCTGCAGGAAGGCATCCAGGATCGGGATGACGGACTCGCCACCCTCGAGGCTGAAGCGCTTCTGGCCGACGAACTTGGTCTGCAGGAAGGACTCGAACGCCTCCGCGGCGTTGAGCCGCTTGAGGACGTGCAGCTGCAGGTCGCGGTCCGGCGCCTCGGCCTTCTTCTCCACGCGCTCCTGGATCCAGCGCCGCTGGGCGGGGTCCTGGATGTGCATGTACTCGATGCCGACGTTGCGGCAGTAGGAGTCGCGCAGCACCCCGAGGATCTCGCGCAGCTTCATGACGCGCTGACCGGCGAAGCCGTCGACCGGGAAGACCCGGTCGAGGTCCCACAGCGTGAGGCCGTGCTTGATGACGTCGAGGTCCGGGTGGGTGCGGACCTTGAAGTTCAGCGGGTCCGTGTCGGCCATGAGGTGGCCGCGCACCCGGTAGGAGTGGATGAGCTCCATGACCCGGGTGCCCTTGTCGAGGTCGCCCTCATGGGACGCCGAGACGTCGGGCACCCAGCGGACCGGCTCGTAGGGGATGTGCAGGGCGGCGAAGACCTCGTCGTAGAAGCCGTCCTCGCCCAGCAGCAGCTGGTGCATGCGGCGCAGGAACTCACCGGACTGGGCGCCCTGGATGATGCGGTGGTCATACGTCGAGGTCAGCGTGATGATCTTGCTGATGGCGGCCTGGCTGATCGTCTCCTCGGAGGCGCCCTGCCACTCGGCGGGGTACTCCATGGCGCCGACGCCGATGATCGTCCCCTGGCCCTGCATGAGGCGCGGAACCGAGTGGACGGTCCCGATGCCGCCGGGGTTGGTGAGGCTGATCGTGGTCCCCTGGAAGTCCTCGGTCGTGAGCTTGCCGGAGCGTGCTCGCCGGACGATGTCCTCGTACGCCGCGAGGAACTCCGCGAAGTCCAGGGTGTCGGCGCCCTTGATGGCGGCCACGACGAGTGAGCGGGTGCCGTTGGCGTTCTGCAGGTCGATCGCCAGCCCCAGCCCGACGTTCGGGGGGGTGACGACGTTGGGCTTGCCGTCGACCTCCTGGAAGCTCAGGTTCATCGCCGGCACGTCAGCGAGGGCCTTCACCAGCGCAAAGCCGATGAGGTGCGTGAAGCTGACCTTGCCGCCGCGGGACCGGCGCAGGTGGTTGTTGATGACGGTGCGGTTGTCGGCGAGCAGCTTCGCCGGCACGGCCCGCACGCTGGTGGCCGTCGGGACCTCGAGCGACGCCTCCATGTTGGCCACGACGCGGGCGGCGGCGCCCTTGAGCGGGGCGCGCGTCGGCTCGACGACAGCCGGCGTCTCGGCAGCCGGCTCGGCGGGCTTATCCGCCGGCCTGGATACGGCGGGTACGGCCGGTACGACGGGTGCGGCAGGTGGCGGCGTTGCTGCCACGGGCTCGGGATCGGGAGCAGCGGGGGCAGCGGCGCCGTTACTGCCGTTGCCCTCCGTCGGGTGGTAGTCGGCGAGAAACGCCCGCCAGGTCTCCGGGACGCTCTGAGGGTCCTTCTGGAAGTCCTCGTAGAGCTCCTGGATGTACCACTCGTTGGCCCCGAAGTCGGGGTTGCTGCTGCCGTGCTGTCCGGTCTGCGTCGACACGCTGAGAACGCCGCCTTGTGGAGAAGTCAAATGGCTGGCTGCCGAAAGCCAAGCCTACTCGCGTGGGCCGCCTGGCTGTGCACGACCCGAGCGTGCCGTGCGCCCCGACCCTGCCAGACTGGGGCGGTGCGACGACTCCCAGCGGTCCTCGCGGCGACTGCCGCGCTCGTGGCCGCCTGCAGCAGTGGCAAGGCCCCGAGCGCCACCCCGACGAGTGCCGGGCCCGGCGCCACGGCGACCAGCAGCACCTCGAGCCCGGCCTCGCCGGTCCACTCGACGCCCAGTCCCGCCGTGCCGGCGCTGTCGTGGTCGTCGTGCGGTGGCGGCTTCCAGTGCGCCACGCTGACCGTGCAGCTCGACCCGACGAAGCCGGCGCTCGGCACCGTGGGCATCGCCGTCACCCGTCACAAGGCGACCGGCAGCCGGATCGGCTCGCTGCTCATCAACCCCGGCGGTCCGGGCGCGTCCGCGGTGGGCTTCCTGAAGGACACCTACACGTCGTACCCCTCGACCTTGCGCCAGCACTTCGACCTGGCCGCGTTCGATCCGAGGGGGGTCGGGCTGACGGCCCCGGTGCGCTGCCTGTCGACGACGCAGCTCGACGCGTACTTCCACCTGGACCCGGTGCCGGACACCGCCGCGGAGCGCAGCGCGCTGGACGCGGGCAACAGAAAGCTCACGGCCGGCTGTGAGGCTCGCTCGGGGCGGATCCTGCCGTACGTGTCGACCCGGATCGTGGCGCAGGACATGGACCGGGTCCGGGCGGCTCTCGGCGACGAGAAGCTGACCTACCTCGGCTACTCCTACGGCACGGCCATCGGCGCGTCCTACCTCGACCAGTTCCCGACCCACGTACGGGCGATGGTCCTCGACGGGGCGCTCGACCCGACCTCGACCTGGGACCAGCTGCTCGCGGGTCAGAGCCAGGGCTTCGACGTCGCCCTCAACGCCTTCCTGGCGAACTGCCAGCAGACCGGCTGCGCCTTCCGGAAGTCCGTCTCCGGCGATCTCACCAAGGCCTACGACGCCCTGGCCGCCAAGGTAGAGAGCCAGCCCCTGCCCGGAGACGGCAGCCGGACGGTCGGCCCGGACGAGTTCACGCTCGGGGTCGGCGCCGGCCTCTACAGCCGCAACAACGGCTGGCCCGCGATCGCGCAGGCCCTCGCCGACGCCGAGCACGGCAAGGGTCGCTACCTGCTGGCGCTCAACGACAGCTACCTCGAGCGAGGGCCACGCGGCTACGCCAACGTCGACGAGGCCAACTTCGCGGTGAACTGCATCGACCGGCCATGGCCCCGCACCGACGCGCCCTACTACGCGCTCGCCGCGAAGGTCGGCAAGACCTACCCGCGCTTCGGTCCCGCGATCGCCCTTTCCGGCCTGGGCTGCGCGACATGGCCGGTGCCATCCGTGGGTACACCCCACCGCGTGACCGCTGCCGCGAGCCCTCCGATCGTCGTGATCGGGACGACGCGGGACCCCGCGACGCCGTACATGTGGGCGCAGTCACTCGCCCAGCAACTCGCGCACGGCATCCTCCTGACCCATGAGGGCGACGGCCACACGGTGTTCCGCAACGGGGCCCCCAACTGCATCCTCCGGCCGGTCGACGACTACTTCGTCTCGCTGAAGGTCCCGACGGCTGCCACCTGCTGAACTGCCAGGTGACTCTCAGGCCGCTCTGGGCCGTTGTTCACCTGCGAACGACACGATCGGGCTCCAGCCCGGACGATTCGCTGTCGAAGGAGATGCGTGACCGCACGCCACGGCATCGAGATGCCACCCCTGCGCTCGATGGTCGGACGCATCAGCGGGCAGGTCGTCGAGGCGACCCTGATCCCCGCCGCGATCTTCTGGGGGATGCTGCACCTGACCGGGCTGGTGTCAGCGCTGTTCGCCGGCCTGGCGTGGTGCTACCTGATGATCGCCCGGCGCTGGCTGAAGGGTGGGGCGCTGCCGGCCGTCCTCCTGGTGGCTGCGCTGCTGTTCACGACCCGCACCGGGGTTGCTCTCGCGTTCCACTCGACGTTCGTCTACCTGCTGACGCCGACC
Source organism: Frankiales bacterium (assembly GCA_033851885.1). Classification (GTDB taxonomy): domain Bacteria; phylum Actinomycetota; class Actinomycetes; order Mycobacteriales; family SCTD01; genus RYN-111. The sequence continues at coordinate 15,454 of JAWWOJ010000394.1, forward strand.
ATCAACGCCTTCGTCCTCGCCGTCGCCTTCGTCGGGTCTGCCGTCGTCGGCCGGCCGCTGACCGCCCGCTTCGCGCGGGACTTCGTCGGCCTGCCGACGCACATCACGGCTCTGGTCAAGGTGCACCGTGCGCTCCGTAACCTCTGCGTCGTCTGGGCTGTCGTCAACGTCGTCAACGGCTGGGTGGCCCTGCAGCTGCTCGTCGCCAACCACTACGACGCGGTGATGCTCGCCCGCTCGGTCCTCACGCCGGCACTCACGTCGG
>JAWWOJ010000397.1:0-3290 GCA_033851885.1 Frankiales bacterium
GTCCGAGGAGTCCCTGGTGCGGGCAATGCTGCCCGGCTTTGACGATGTGACCGCTGGCGGCGGCACGCTCGCCGACGCGTTCCGGATCTTCCTGGAGCGGGGCCGTGCCCTCGCCGACCGTGTCATCGACCCGCTCGTCGTGCGCGACGCGGCAACCGTCCGGTCTTCCGACGAGCTCGCCCGAGCGGCCATCGTGATGATCGACCGCGGGATCCGGAGGCTGCCCGTGGTCGACGACGGTGCCCTCGTGGGCACGCTGTCCCGGGCCGATCTGTGCCGTGCGGTGATCTACTATTCCTGAACTCCGGTTGGTCCTCATCGACACGCACACCCGGGAAACCAGCGAGCGGGTGTGCTCGCTGCCGGCCACGGTCGGCCGCGACCGGGGTGCGGTGGCGATGGTCCTGGAGGACCGCGACGTCTCCCGGCGCCACGCCCGGCTCGAGGTCGTCGACAACCAATTGGTGCTCACCGATCTTGGCAGCACCAACGGGACCTACGTGAACGATGAGCGGGTGACGCGCCGGGTGCTCGCTCCCGGGGATCGTATGCGCCTCGGCCGGTACGAGCTGACCTGGACGATCCTCGACCCCGATGCGACGAAGCTCATCGACCAGGGTGAGCTGACCAGGCTCCGGCAGGTGGTGCCGCCGCTCGTCGGGGCCCGCCGCGTGGTGGAGGCCGCCGAGGCGTACAACCGGCGGGTCGGACACGAACTCGACGGATTCCTGTCGCTCGCGCACGGATTCCTGCCGGCCGAGCCGCCGCTCCTGGCGTTCCCGGAGTCGCACCAGGCCTGGGACGAGATGACCGACCGGCTACCCGACCTGTTCCGCCGGCTGTCGCTGCGCCGGGCGTTCGATGCCATGCCGGTGCTCGACGCCCGGCCCGAGGTGTTGCCCGACCGGTACCTGCTGCGTGCTTCGACGCTGCTCGGCGTCTTCGCCCATGCCTATCAGTACATGGCGATCGATCCCCCGGCTGCGCTACCTGAATCGCTGCTGGGACCGTGGGCCACGGTCTCGCGCCGTCTGGGCAAGAAGACCCCGGCCGTCTCCTACATCGACCTGTTCTTCTACAACTGGCGGCTCCTGGATCCGACCGGGCCACGCGCCCTGGACAACATGGACCTGCTCGTGCCGACCTGGAACAACGCCGCGGAGCGGGTGTTCTACCTGGGCACTACCGAGTTCGCGATGGGGCTCACCCCGGTCCTGGGCGCCATGCTGGATGCCCAGGAGGCCGTCGTCGCGGACGACCCGGCCGGCCTGGAGAGCGCGCTGCTGGTGATCCTCGACCGGCTACAGCAGGTGACCCAGGCCATCTATCCGCAGATCGATCCCAATCCCCGCTCCAGGCACCCGCTCGACCAGGTGCTGTGGGCGAAGACGGTCGGCACCGCTGGCGTCCCGATCTTCGACGGTGCCCCCAGCCCGAGCGGCACCGCACAGCCGCAGATCCACGCGCTGGACGCGTTTCTCGAGCGCCAGCACTACGGCTCCCTGGTCGGGCAACAGAGCGTCTACCTCTCCGGATTCTTCCCGCGGCACTGGCAGGAACTGGTGACCGCACTGCGAGAGGTGTCGGTACGCCAGTACGTCGAAGAGACCCGCAACAGCACCTTGCGCGGCATCTACAACGCCATGCTCGACGCCTATGTGGGCGACCGCGGCTGGATGGGCCTGCACCGCATCAAGGCGTACGGCTTCCTCGAGGTGGCGTTCAAGGTCGGCCGGCAGGTGACGACCGGCGCACGGTTCACTGGGCTGTTCAAGGACCGGACCTGGGACAAGGTGGACGCCGAGCTGGCCGTCGTCCGCGAGGAGCGCCGCCCGCCGGTCGGTCCGCCGGTGGTGTTCGGGGTCGCCCGTCGGGGCCGGGTCGTCACCGCCGGCTCCGGCGCCTGGACGTCCTATCTGGAGATCGACGTCACCGGGCAGGGCGTGCACCATCTACCCGGTGACCGGGTCGGGGTGCTCGCCGAGAACGACGACGAGCTGGTGCACCGCACGGTCGCCGCCCTGCAGGCGACCGGCGACGAGCTGGTACGCCTCACGCCGCACTGGCGAGCGGTGGTGGCCTGCCGGGCGGGCTACAGCGAGGTCGACGTGCTGCCGTTACGGGCGTTGTTGCGCTTCGCCCAGCTCCGGCCGATCGGACGGGCGTTGGCGAAACGGCTGGTGAAGCTGACCGCGGTGGGGGCGTGGCAGCGCGTGGTGGACGCCCGCATGGAGGATCAGTGGGAGCTGTGGGACGTCCTGAACCTGTTGTACGCGGGTGGATATGACGTCACCCGACTGTGGAAGGCCGATCCGGACGAGGACGACGCATTCTGCGCGGTGATTCCGCCCGAGCCATTCCGGCTGTACTCGATCGCCTCGGCTCCACCGCCCGGAGAACCGGCCACCACGCTGAAGTTGGTGGTCGCCGGCCTCGGCTACACCTCCGCCCAGACGCCGTGGTCGTACCCGCGGGAACGGCAGGGAACGGCATCGCACTTCCTGCGCCGGGCGAGCCTCGAAGGTAGGCACCGGCTGTCGCTGCGCATCGTCTCCGCGCCCCGGTTCCGGCTGCCGGCCGATCCGGCCCGCCCCATAGTCATGTTCGCGGCCGGTTCCGGGATCGCTCCGTTCGTGGGCTTCGTCGCCGCGCGTACCGGAACCGGTGAGAATCGGCTCTATCTCGGGATCCGGACGCCGGAGGAGTTCGTCGAGCATCCAGACCTGGACGTGGCGGCGGCAGCCGGCCGGCTGAAGTTCTCCGTCGCCTTCTCCCGCGCCGATGCCGTCGTCGGCTTCGACGGCCAGCGCCATGTCGTCCAGGCCGGACCGCGGCGCCGGGTGGACGACGTGATCCGCGCCGAGGCGGACGCACTCTGGGAGCTGTTGCGGTCCACTGAGGACGGTGGCTGCGGCGCGTCGGTCTACGTCTGCGGCAGTGCCCGGTTCGCCGCGTCAGTGCTCAAGGCGTTGACCGACATCGTCCCCGCCGACGGGCGCGAATTCCTCCGCCAGCTGGTGGCGGACCGACGGCTCAGCGAAGACGTCTTCACGACCTACCTGGGCCACGCGCAGCAAGGTCCCCGCTTCGAGGTGTCGGAGCTGGCACAGCACAACACCACCGACGCAGGCCACTGGATGGCGATCGGTGGCGCGGTGTTCGACGTCAGCGAGTTCCTTCACCTGCACATCGGCGGACCCCACATCATCCGCAACCACGCCGGGCTCGACGCGACCGCGGCGTATCGGAAGGTGCTGCACCACGCCCACGCCGAAATCGACTCCCAACTC
>JAWWOJ010000410.1:0-6775 GCA_033851885.1 Frankiales bacterium
CGCATCGAGCCGGGAGCGGGCGCTGACCTCGTCCCAAGTACTGGCCAGGCTGGATACGAAACGAAGGGTGTCGGCGACGCTCAGGTAGTTGTAGAGCGGGGTGTCCTGGGCCACGAAGGCGATGCCGTCGAGCGCCTCCGACGAGCCGGGCGAGATGCCGCCGAGAACCGCGATCCGACCGGTGGTCTGCTCAATCAGTCCGACGGCCAGCTGCAGCAGCGTGGTCTTGCCTGCCCCGTTGGGGCCGACCAGGGCGACGACCCGTCCGGCCGGGATGGCAAGCGTGCAGTCGCTCAGCGCCCACGTGCGCCCGTAGCGCTTGCCGAGGCCGTGCGTCTCGATGGCGTTCACGACGCGATCACCCCCCGTCCTTGTCGACGCAGATCATGAAGTGCGTTGGCGAACAGCGCGGCGATCCCCTCCTGATCCAGCCCAGCGTCGGTGGCTTCAGTGAGCCACCGAGCCAGCCCGCGTCTCAGCGCCTGTTGATCAGGCAGCGGGACGACGCCGAGGGTGCCCTCGATGAACGTGCCCTGGCCGGGTCGCCCAGCGGCCAAGCCCTTGTGCTCCAGTTCCCGGTAGGCCTTGAGCACCGTGTTCGGGTTGATGGCGAGGGAGGCGACCACCTCTCTGACCTTCGGGAGCTGGTCTCCCTTGACGAGATAGCCGAGCCGCAGCGCCTGCTCCACCTGCTGGACGATCTGCAGGTACGTCGGCACGCCCGAGTTCGGATCGAGCCGGTACTCGATCGGCGACACGTCGCCCGTGCTGTGTACCGGCTTATCTATCGTCATAGATAAAGCATGAAGCTGAGGACCTTGCGTTGTCAAACCCCCGCTACCAGCCGCTACCCGCACAACCAAGAGCGATTGCGCCAGGGAAGGCGCAACGAGGTGCCCGGGATGACCTCTCGCACTGGATCTGATGATCTGATTCCATGCGTACCGTCACCGCTACCGAAGCGAGCAGATCCTTCGCTGCCCTGCTCGACGACGTCGAAGCTGGCGAGACCGTCGTGGTGACCCGCGGCGGCCGACGCATCGCCGCGATCGGTCCTGCGACGGCTGGCAACGGTCGGGAGTTCCTCGGGCTGCTGGCCGACGCCGTTCCGGATGACGACTTCGCGTCCGATGTGGCCACGGCACGACTGATCACCACGCTCGAAGGACCTGCGTGGCCCGCCGACTGATTCTCGACACCGGGGTCCTCGTGGCCACCGAACGCGGCCGGGCAGCACTCGGAGAGGTCATCGACGCCGATGACGACCTGGTGATCGCCGCCATCACCGTGGCCGAGCTCCGCACTGGCATCGAACTCGCTGACGAACTGCGCCGGGCGTCACGCACCGAGTTCCTCGTCAGGACCCTCGAGACCTTGCCCATCGAGCCCTACGACCTCTCAGTCGCAGAGGCACACGGCCGACTAGTCGCGCACGTTCATCGCAGCGGAACGCAACGCGGGGCGCACGACCTGATCATCGCGGCCACCGCCGCGGCGACACGGCGCATCGTCCTCACCACTGACCACCATGCTCGCTTCGACGAACTCCCCGGCGTCGAATCCCTCGTCGTACCCAGCTAGCTGCCGAAGTCCTCCGACTCCCGTCGGCGCGCCCGGGCCCCAGGGAGCCGTTCTCGACGGGCAGCAAATCGCCATGATCGACGGAGGCGTTGTGCCATGCCGCCTTCGAGAGTGCATCAACTCTCCGTCGATCAACTGCTGAGAGGGGAGCCGTTCTCGACTCACGCCGTGGACGTCGCCAGCGCTGATCCGGTCAGCGCTCAGCCGGCACCGAGCTCTCGGCCATCCGCGGCCACGGCACCCGGGGCAGGGCAAGTTCCCTCAGCGCGGCGATGGCCTCGGCCGGTGGCAACGGCCGGGCGAACAGGTAGCCCTGCCCGCGGTCGCAGCCGAGCGTTTCGAGCTGCGTCCGCTGCTCGGCGGTCTCGACGCCCTCGGCGACCGTGCTCAGGCCCATGGCGGAGGCGAGCGCGATGATCGCCGTGATGATGGCCCTGTCGTCGGGGTCGGCATGGACGCCGCGGGTGAAGGACCGGTCGATCTTCAGGGCGTCGACGGGGAAGCGCCTCAGGTAGGCCAGTGAGGAGTACCCGGTGCCGAAGTCGTCGACGCTGAGCCGCACGCCCAGCTCGTGGAGGGCGAGCAACGCGGCGTTGACGTCGGGTCCGTCCGTCATGAGGACGCTTTCGGTGATCTCCAGCTCCAACGTGCCCGCCTGGACACCTGTGTCGGTGAGTGCCTGGCGGATGGTCTCGGCGAGCCGGGGCTGGGCGAGCTGCGCGGCGGAGAGGTTGACGGCCATGCTCAGCCGCGGCAGGTGCAGCTCCTGCTGCCACACTGAGATCTGCTCGAGCGAGGTGCGGAGCACCCACTCGCCCAGCGGGACGATCAGGCCGGTCTCCTCGGCGATCGGGATGAAGGCGTCCGGCGAGACCAGCCCGCGGGTGGGGTGGTCCCAGCGCACGAGTGCCTCGACGCCGACGAGGTGTCCTGACGCGAGATCCACCTGGGGCTGGTAGTACACCCGCAGCTGGCCCTCCTCCAGCGCCCTGCGCAGCTCGATCTCCGTCTGCAGCCGCTGCAGGGTCTCCTCCCGCATGGTGTCCTCGAAGACCACCGACCGGTCCCGGCCGGCCGCCTTGGCGCGGTAGAGCGCCTCGTCGGCGTCGCGGAGCAGCGACGACGCGGACGCGTCCCCGCCGTCGCTGATGGCGATCCCGCAGCTGAGGGTCACGACGAGACCTGCGTTGCCGACCTGCAGTGGTGCGCGGAGCGCCTCCTGCAGGCGATCGGCCAGTGCCAGAGCGTCGCCGGGGTGCGCCACCTCGTCGCAGACGACGACGAACTCGTCGCCGCCGATGCGCGCCACCGTCTCGCCGGACCGGATGGTTGCGGTCAGCCGCTCGGCGACCTCGAGCAGGACGGCATCGCCGGCCTCGTGACCGAGGGAGTCGTTGATGACCTTGAACCGGTCGACGTCCAGGAACAGGACCGCGACGCGGGACTCGGGCCGGCGGGCGGCATGTGCCAGTGCCTGGGTCAGGCGATCGCCGAGCAGGGTCCGGTTGGGCAGGCCCGTCAGCGCGTCGGTGAGCGCCAGCTCACTGAGACGTTCGCGCAGGGCGACGTCGTCGGTGATGTCCTGCGCTGTCCCGGCGAGCGTGAGCAGCCCGGTGTGCGGGTCGACGATGGCCTTGCAGCGGCTGCGGACCCACCGGACCTCGCCGGTCGGGCGCACGATCCGGTAGTCGCGGCTGTAGCCGGTCCGGGCTGTGACGGCACGTTCGAACTGCTCCGCGTTGACAGCCCGGTCATCGGGGTGGACGACAGCGATGGCCTGCGCGTAGGTCGGGCCGTCGACGATGTGCACCAGGCCGAACAGCCGTGACATCTGCTCGGACCAGGTCTGCTTGAGCGAGCCCTCCTCCCAGCTCCAGCTGCCCACCTGCGCGATCTCCTGCGCCTCGAGCAGCGCGGCCGCGGCGGCGGACTCACGGGCCCGGGCCAGGGCGCGGCTGACCGACAGCTCGAGCAGCGACCCGAGCGAGCGGAGGTGGACGAGCTCGGCCCTTCCGAAGAACGGGGCGTACACGCTGAGCCAGACGTCCAGCTCGCACGTCGTGGTCAGCACCCTGAAGTGGCCGGGACCCATCCGGAGGACGTCGGCGTGCGGCCCGTCGGCCTCGAGCTGCGCGGTGCGTGGGCCACCCGCCGGAGCCGCTACTTCCGGAGGTGAGCCGATGCAGGCCAGCAGCTCGCCGGTCAGGGTGCGCAGGGCGATGGCTTCGGCGCCGACCAGCCTGCCGATGGCGGGCAGCAGCACATCGGTCACCTCGGCCGTCGACTCGGCCGCGACCAGTTCCGTCATCGCTGCGCTCAGCGCCTGTTCCTCGCGATGGCTCCAGATCCGCACCAGCAGCCGGGGGGGAGCGAAGCCGACCAGCACGAGGATGGCCGAGACCGTCCCCATCAGGATGGTGGTCGCTGCGACCTCACGGTTTGCCCCTGCGGCCGGTGCCGCCACTCCCAGTACGAAGTCGATCGCCAGTCCGGTGATCCCGGAGGCGATGGTCCGGGCGCGCCGACGAGGCGCCGTCGGCAGCCCCTGACCCGCAGTCCACAGCCGCCAGGCGACGCCGAGGTTGATGCCGATCCACTGTGCGCCGAACAGGGCGAGGTAGACGTTGAGGAGCAACGAACGAGGCTGGCCGGGCTCGGGCAGGTGGATGGTTGCCCAGGGCAGCGTCAGCGCCAGCGGACTCAGCACGAGGGCGTAGCGGCGTAGCGAACGGGCCGGCGCCTCGAAGCAGGCCAGGAACAGATAGAGGCAGACCGGGAACACCGCGAGCAGCGAGAGCAGTGCCCGGACGAGGATCCAGGTCGCGACCCCCGAGGGGCTCGACGGCAGGGTCAGGACCAGCGACACGCTCAGCGCAAGGATGGCGAAGGGCGCGGCGATGAACAGGGCAGCGCTCTCCCGATGCCGGAGGAATCTGCGCACGGACACCGAGGCCAGCAGCGCGAAGACTGCCAGCTCGACCCAGCGCAGCACGACCTCAACGGTCATGACCAATCCTCACCGCCCTCTCGTTCACACACTGGCCCACTTCGGCCATCGGCATGCGGCACCAGGCCGCAGCAGGACCATCTAGCACCAGAGAAACCGCAAGATGGGCCATCGGATATGGCCCTTTCGAGTCAGTCAGAGCGGCGATCAGCCGCTGGAGCCGTCGTCCTTCGGCTCGGCCACCAGGTCGGCGACCACGGCGATGGCGGGTCGGCCGGTCGCGGCCGGCAGCTGCAGCAGCACCCGGCTGCCGATCGGCACGCCGCGCAGCGCGTCGAACGGTGTGGTCGGCGTGTCCGAGACAGGGAACGCGGACGGCGCGCCGTCCTTCCAGGTGGACCCGGCGCTCTGGCCGTCATAGCCGACCGCGACGTCCTGCAGGACCAGGACGCCAGTCGTGACCGGCGGGCCCGAGCCCTACGCGAGCACCGTCACCGTGGCCTTCGCAGGCCCCTTGGTCCCCTTGGCCACCGTGACGGTCGGCGCGGCTCCGAGGGCTCCCTTGACCGTCACGCCGGGGGTCTTGACCGGCTGCGGCACCGCCTTGCTGTCAGCCGCCGCCGAGGGACCGTAGGACGCCACGATGTCGACGACGAACACCAGCGTGTCCGTACCAAGGATCCCGGCCTGGCTGTTGCCCTGCGCGCCGTAGCCGTCGGCCGGCGGGATCGACATCAGCACGCGGTCGCCGATCTTCTTGCCCACGAGCACCGAGTCCCAGCCCGGGATGACCTTGCCACTGCCGATCACGAAGCCGGTCGGGACCTTGCGGTCGTAGCTGTTGTCGAACACCTTCCCGCCCCAGACCTGACCGAGGTAGTCGGCCACCAGCAGGTCGCCCTTGGCGACGACGGCGCCCTTGCCGGCGCGGAGCACCGCGCTCTTCAGCGTGGCGGGCGCGGTCTTGGTGGGGAAGCTGAAGCTCGGCTTGGTCCCGAAGGACCCGGCCACGCTCGGCAGATCGGACTTCTTGGGAGACGAGCCGCCACAGCCGGCGATGACGGCGAGCGCGAGCATGGGCAGGGCCAGCAGAGCGGAAAGACGACGCACGAGACAACCTCAGAACGGGAACGTGACGCCTCTACTCTGCCTCAGCCGGCTGTCAGCCCCGAGATGCACGACAGGGCGGCAGCGTTGCGGCACACGGGTGATATCCGGGGCGATCCCAACAGTTGGGGTGAAAGACCTCCGATAGACCCGATATGCCTCTGCCCGGGCGACGGATCGCCATCTCGGTCGTCGTCCTCGCCCTGGCCGGCGTCGGCACCGCGCTGCTGGTCCCTGGTTCGGGCCCAGCGACCCGTGCGGCAGCTGCTCGGCCTGCCCCTGTCGAGGCGCCTCGGGCGGCAGCCCTGGTCGTGCCCAAGCCCAAGCCTGCGCTGAAGGCGCGTCCCGTGAAGGTGGCGCCGACCAAGGTCGCGCCCCGGCGGACGGTGGCGCGCCCGGTCGTGCACCGGTCCATCGCCGCCCCTGCGGCCCCGGTCCGGATCGAGACTCCCAACCAGCGGGGGCAGCGGGTGCTCGCGTCGCTGCACTACAACTGGCAGCGGATGGGCTACCGGATCGTGTTCCTTCCCGAGCGGCAGGGCTACCTCGGCTTCACCGACGGCGGTACGAAGACCGTGACGATCTGGGTACGCAGGTCGGAAACCGACCTGGTGCTGGCGCACTCGATCGCACACGAGCTCGGGCACGTCCTCGACTTCACCCAGGGCTCCGCCGCGAAGCACGCGGCCTACCTGACGCTGCGCAACCTCAGCCCCACCACGAGCTGGTACGGCTGCAACGGGTGCACTGACTACCGCACCCCAGCCGGCGACTGGGCTGAGGTCTTCGCCTACTGGCTCGCGGGTCCGGGCGACTTCCGCAGCCAGATGGGACCGCCGCCGAGCGCGGAGCGGATGAAGGCGATCGCGCAGCTGTACACGTTCTGAGGGAGTCCGGACCTACCAGCGGCACTGCTTCCAGCCGCAGCCCTCGACGTAGCCAGTCAGAGGGTGAGTACCTCGTCGATGGCTCGCCGTGGGGTGAGGGGCGCACCTGCTCCACGTCCCAGCCGCAGCAGCATCTGCGGGGAGCCGATCGTGCCCAGTGCGAGGGCCAGCTCACGGCGCGACGCCGGGAGGTCGAGGACCTGCCCGATGGGCTGCGCGACGACCCCCAGCTCCGTGGCGAGCAGGAGCAAGG
>JAWWOJ010000462.1:0-8004 GCA_033851885.1 Frankiales bacterium
AGGCCTTCCTCACGCGCCAGCCGCCGGGTCATCGCGAAGGAGTCCCGGTCGGACACGGCGATGACCTGGTCGGGCACGTCGGGGTCATAGGTGGCCGGCCAGAAGTCCTCACCGACGCCCTCGACGAGGTAGGGCCGCCCTGAGCCGCCGGAGTACACCGAGCCGACCGGGTCGGCACCGATGACCTTGACCTCCGGGTTCTGCTCCTTGAGGTACTTGCCGGTGCCGCCGATCGTGCCGCCGGTGCCCATGCCCGCGACGAAGTGCGTGATCCGGCCGTCGGTCTGCGTCCAGAGCTCCGGGCCGGTCGTCTCGTAGTGCGACCGCGGGTTCGCCGGGTTGGAGTACTGGTCGGGCTTCCAGGCACCCGGCAACTCCTTCGCGAGCCGGTCGCTCACCGAGTAGTAGGAGCGCGGGTCCTCGGGGTCGACGGCAGTCGGGCAGACCTCGACCCGGGCGCCGTAGGCCCGGAGCACGTCGATCTTGTCCTTCGCCACCTTGTCCGGGCACACGAAGACGCAGGAGTAGCCGCGGGCCTGCGCGGCGATGGCCAGCCCGACGCCGGTGTTGCCGCTCGTCGGCTCGACGATCGTCCCGCCCGGCAGCAGCAGCCCGGCCTGCTCGGCGTCCTCGATCATGCGCAGCGCGATCCGGTCCTTCACGGAACCGCCCGGGTTGAAGTACTCGACCTTGGCGAGGACGGTGGCCGCGATCCCCTCGGTCACCTTGTTGAGCCGGACGAGGGGCGTGTTGCCCACCAGGTCCAGGACCGACGCGCTGATGTCCACGGGCCCCAACGTAGGGCAGTTATCGTCACCTGGCATGAGGCTCCCTCGCCCCGGGCGGCGCGCGACGCAGGTCGCGACCGGTACCGGGTTGAGCGCTGGGTCGGTGCTGGCGCTGGGCGCGGCCGCCTACGGGGTGATCCGGGCCGAGGCCAAGCTCGCCCGGCACACGATCGGCGAGCCCAAGGACAAGCCGCCGGACCCCACCGGTGTCTACGGCCGCTACCTCGGACCCTCGCTGCGGCTCGTCATGCTCGGGGACTCCTCCGCGACCGGCCTCGGCTGCGACAGTCCGGCTCAGACCCCGGGCGCCCTGCTCGCCGGAGGCGTCGCCCGGGATCTCCAGCGGCGGGTCCGGCTCGACATCTACGCCGTGGTGGGCGGCCGCTCCGCCGACCTCGACACCCAGGTGGCCAAGGCGCTGCAGTCCCCGGTCGACCTCGCCGTGATCATGGTCGGCACCAACGACGTCACCCACAGCGTCTGGCCCGGCGACGCCGCCACCCTGCTCGGCCGGGCCGTCGCGACGCTGCGCGCCGCCGGGGTGGTTGTCGTCGTCGGCACCTGCCCCGACCTGGGCACGGTCAAGCCGTTGCTGCAGCCGCTGAAGACCGTCGCCGCGTACTGGTCGCGCCGGATGGCGACCGCCCAGGCCATCGCGGTCGCCGAGAACGGCGGCACCGCCATCTCCCTCGGGTCGCTGCTCAAGGAGGAGTTCCACCTGCATGCCGACCTCTGGAGCGCGGACCGCTTCCACCCGTCGCCGGGGGGCTACCGCCGGGTGGCGGACGTCCTGCTGCCCAGCCTCCTCGAGGGCATCGGCGTCGACATCCCGGTGAGCGTGCCGGTCAGCGACGCGGTCTACGACGTCGACGTCGCGGCCGGTGTGGCCGCGCGCGAGCCGGGCATCGCCGTCGAGACCGTCGAGGGCGAGGAGGGCGTCGCCGCCGTCGGGCCCGGCCGGCTCGTCCGGCTGGTCCGGCGCCTGCCGCTCGTGGGTCGTGGAGCCCCTGACGAGCGCAATGACGAGGCGGCCGACGAGGAAGACCAGCGCACCGGCTAGCGTTTCACAGAACGTCGTTCTGTTTTCTCTCCCGAGGAGCCCGCATGTCCGAGGCCGTGATCGTCTCGACCGCCCGTACCCCCATCGGCCGCGCCATGAAGGGCTCGCTGGTCAGCGCCCGCCCGGACGACCTGGCCGCCTTCGCGGTCAAGACCGCCCTCGACAAGGTCAGCGCGCTCGACGTGCACGACATCGACGACCTGATCATGGGCTGCGGTCAGCCCGCTGGTGAGTCCGGCTTCAACATCGGTCGCGTGACCGCCGTGAAGCTCGGCTACGACTTCCTCCCCGGGACCACCGTCAACCGCTACTGCTCGAGCTCGCTGCAGACGACCCGGATGGCGTTCCATGCCATCAAGGCCGGCGAGGGCGAGGCCTACATCTCCGCCGGCGTCGAGGCCGTCTCCCGCTTCATGGCCGGGATGGCCGACAGCGGCACCGCCCGCAACCCGGAGTTCGAGGACGCCTGGACCCGCTCCGAGCGGACCGCGGCCGAGGGCGCGGGCGAGTGGCACGACCCGCGCGACGACGGCCAGCTGCCCGACCTCTACATCGCGATGGGCCAGACCGCCGAGAATGTCGCGCTCTGGAAGAACGTCAGCCGCGAGGACATGGACGAGTTCGCCTGCCTGTCGCAGAACCGCGCCGAGAAGGCCATCGCCAACGGCTTCTGGGAGCGCGAGATCACGCCCTACACGCTGGCGGACGGCACCGTCGTCGACAAGGACGACTGCCCCCGCGCCGGCGTGACGGTCGAGGGCATGGCCGGACTCAAGCCGGTGTTCCGCCCCGACGGCCGCGTCACCGCGGGCAACGCCTGCCCGCTCAACGACGGTGCCGCTGCCGTCATCATCATGAGCGACGCCAAGGCGAAGGCCCTCGGCCTCACGCCGCTGGCCCGCATCGTCTCCACCTCGGTCACCGGCCTCTCGCCCGAGGTCATGGGCCACGGTCCGGCCGAGGCCATCAAGCTCGCGCTCTCCCGCGCCGGCAAGACGGTGGACGACATCGACCTCTACGAGATCAACGAGGCGTTCGCGGCCCAGGTCCTCTCGTCCCAGCGCGAGGTCGGCATCGACCTCGAGAAGCTGAACGTCTCCGGCGGCGCCATCGCCGTCGGCCACCCGTTCGGCATGACCGGCGCCCGCATCACCGGCACGCTCATCAACAACCTGCAGACCTACGACAAGACCTTCGGCGTCGAGTCGATGTGCGTCGGCGGCGGCATGGGCATGGCCATGGTCATCGAGCGCCTGAGCTAGTCAGGTACGGGCGCACACGGTGCGGCCGTAGGAGAGGGTGTCCCAACCGCCGAGGCTGGTCGGGACGTCCTCGCCGAGCAGGTCGAAACGGTGCGCCAGGACGTGCGCCACCGCGTCGGCGCAGAGCTCAGGTGACGGATCGCAGCGGACCAGGTCGTCACCCGTGACGGCGACCTGGTCCGCGACCAGGAGGTCCGGGTACAGCACCGGCAGGTCGTGCAGCCCGGTCCCCTCCAGGTTCGCGGCCGCGTCGGCGAGCCACGACGCGAGGTGCCGCCCCAGATCAGCCCGGGTCCCCCACGGCTCGGCCTCGGCCGCCCAGCGTGCCGGGGTCCAGAGCCGCAGCCGATCGACGAGCGAGCGGATCTCCTTGGCCAGGAGCCCTCGATCTGCGGAGAGCACCGTCGGACACTAGCGTCCCCCTGTGCGCCGTGCCCTCGCTCTCGTCCTGCTGGCGGCCGCCTGCACCAGCACCAGCACCAGTACCAGTACCAGCACGACGGCCAGCCCCACTCCCACCGTGCCGACGCCCACGACGGTCGGGAGCCCCCGCGCGACGGGCCTCCCGAGCTGCACCACGTACCGGGCACCGGACCCCCACCGGCCGGTGCTGACCGCCGACGTCACCGTGAACGGCAGGAACGTCTCCGGCACCGAGCGGATCGTCTTCACCCCCGACCTGGCGGTCGGGCAGCTGGTGTTCCGGCTCTGGGCCGCGGCGCCCGTGCCGTCGAGGTACGGCGGCAGGCAGGCCGTGACGTCGGTCAAGGTCAACGGGACACCTCGACCCTCCACGAGGCCGTCGCGGACCGTGGTGCGGATCCCGTGGTCGGGGACGGCGGGCACGCCGGTGACGATCGAGCTGGGCTTCACGCTGACCCTGCCGGTCGGCGCCGACGAGCGATGGGGGAACCGTGGTTCGACATCGTGGTTCGCGAGCGGAATGCCGTTGCTGGCCTGGGAGTCCGGGCACGGCTGGGACGTCGAGCCGGCGACGACGCAGTTCGCGGAGGCCAGCACGAGTGAGGAGATGCGGCTGGACCGGCTGACCGTCCATCACGCGGCGGGCCTCACGGTGCTCGCGACCGGCGGGACGCTCGCGCGAAACGCCACCACGCTCGTCACCGCCGCACCCTCGGTACGGGACGTCGCCGTGGCCGTCGGCCACTTCAGGACCGCCTCGGCCGACGGACCTGTCCCTGTGACGGTCGGCGTCACCCCGGGCCTGGCCGACGACCCCGCGGAGATCGTCCGGGAGACAGCGGCGTACCTGCGCGGGCACATCGCGCGGTTCGGCCCGTTCCCGTACCAGCACGTCATCATCGCGGTGCTGCCCGACCTCTCCGGAGGCATCGAGTATCCCGGCGCGATCCTGCTCAGCACCCGCCAGGACAAGGACGCGACGCTCAGCCACGAGCTCGGGCACCAGTGGTTCTACGGGCTGGTCGGCGACGATCAGGCCCGGGACCCGTGGCTGGACGAGGCCTTCGCGACCTACAGCGAGGCGCTCGAGCGTGGGACTGCGTCGTCGTACACGTCCGTCTCGCGGCTGCCGCGGGCGGTGCGCGGCAAGACCGGAATGCCGATGACCTACTGGGAGGGCCGGCCCGGCTACTACCAGGGCGTGTACGTGCAGGGCGCGGGCGCGCTGCTGAGGGCGCGGGCCCACGACCCGCGGCGCTTCGACGCGCAGCTGCGCTGCTACCTCGCCCACAACGCGCACCGGATCGCCACGCCCGCCGACGTCGCACGGGACCTGCCGCTGGCCGTCGCGGAGCTGCGACGGGTGGGCGCGCTCAGAGGGTGAGGCGATACAGCGTGTCGGCGGAGATGACCAGCAGCTCGCCGGCCCGGTCGACCCCGAACGCCTGCAGGCCGCCGACCCGAACCCCGAGCGGGACCGGCGGCGTGAGTCCATGTGCCGTTCGGCGGGTTCCCATCAGCCGGCCGTCGCAGTAGTCGCCGTACACGTAGGTGCCGCGCAGGTCCGGCAGTGCCCGGCCCCGGTAGACCAGGCCGCCCGTCACCGAGCACCCGCCGCTGCTGTGCGGGTAGGTGAGCGCCGGCGCGATGAGGGGGCCGCCGAGGGTGAGCAGCTCGTCCTTCTTGAAGAGCTCGGCGCCCTCGTACACCGACCAGCCGTAGTTGGCGCCCCGTTGCAGCTTCGGCGCCACGACGTCGATCTCCTCGACCTTGTTCTGCCCGACGTCGCCGAGGTAGAGGTCGCCGTTGGTGTCGAAGGAGAACCGCCAGGGGTTGCGGAGGCCGAGCGCCCAGACCCGGTTGTTGGTCGGGTAGGGGTTGCTCGCGTAGCCCCGACCCGTGACGGGGTTGATCCGCAGGATCTTGCCGAGGTCACTGCCCAGGCTCTGTGCGCGGTTGCCCGGGTCGCCGGCCGAACCGCCGTCCCCGAGGCCCACCAGCAGGGCGCCGGTGCGGTCGAAGAGCAGCAGCCCACCGTTGTGGTTGGGGTAGGGCTGGTCCTCCTCGAGGATCGGCGTCCGCTCGACGGGCCGGCCTCCGCGCCAGGTGTAGCGGACCACGCGGGTGTTGCCGTCGACGTCGTTGTAGTCGACGTAGAAGTGCTGGTTCGTCGCGAACTTCGGGTCGAACGCCATGCTCAGCAGGCCCTGCTCGTTGCCGTTGCTGACGAGCTTGGTGAGGTCGAGGACGACCCCGGTCGTCATGCCGGTGGGCGTGATCTCGAGGATGCGCCCTACCCGCTCCACCAGCCACAGGTGGGCCGCGTCCCCGGGTACGGCGCCCACCCACACCGGGCTGGCGAACGTGCCGAGCTTCTGGAGCACCAGCGGTGCCCCGGTCGTCGTCGGGGCAGCCGTGGCCGTCTGGGTGGGGGTGGGAGTCGGCGCGGGGCTCGCGCTCCGTTGTGGGTTGGCGCTGCTCGCGGTGCACGCGGTGGCGCCCAGCAGGAGGGCGACGGCAGCCCTTCGCAGGCTGGGCACCCCGGCTAGTTGTTGCGCAGGTAGCTCAGCAGGCGGAGCACCTCGAGGTAGAGCCAGACCAGGCCGACCACGAGGCCGAACGCGATCCGCCACGACTCGCGCTCGTCGACGCCGGCGTTGACCATCTTCTGCGCCTGGTCGAAGTCGAGGACGAAGGTCAGCGACCCGGCGACGATGAACGCGATGCTGAACAGGATCGCGATGCCGCCGCCGCTGCGCAGCCCGAAGCCGCTGCCGGAGCCGTCGAAGGCGTTCACGATGAGGTTGACCACGAGCAGGGCGAACAACCCCAGGAACGCACCGGTGACCATCTTCACGAAGCGCGGAGTCGCCCGGAGCCGGCCGCTGCTGAACAGGAACAGCACCGTCCCGAAGATGGCGCTCGTCGCGACCGCCGCCTGCAGCACGATCCCGCTGTACGCGGTGTTGTAGGCGTGGCTGATCGCGCCCAGGAAGACGCCCTCGCAGGCGGCGTAGGCCAGGACCAGCGGCGGGCTGACCTGCCGCTTGAAGATGTTGACGAGGGCCAGGACGAACCCCGCGATCGCAGCACCGAACACGAGGCCCGGCCCGAAGTCGGCCACCCACGCGACGGCGCCGGTGACGAGCACGATCCCGAGGAGCATCGACGTCTTCACGACGATGTCATCCATCGTGAGCCGCTGCGGCGTGCGGAAGATCTCCTCCACCTGCGCCGCGCTCGGGGACCGCTTCAGCGTCGGCGCGTTCCCGAAGACGGGGTTGCTGGACTCCACGACGTGCTCCTTATCGTTGCCTGTCACGTGCCTGAACGACACAGACGTCATCTTCGTGCCCCCGGTGGGAGTCGAACCCACACTGACGAGGTTTTTAAGACCCCGGTCTCTGCCAGTTGGACTACAGGGGCGTGCCACGACCACGGTACGACGTAGGTCTCACGGAAACTGGCTCGCTTTCGGGCCGTAGAGGGCTGCTTCCGGGTCGTCGAGACGGCACACTCTCCCGGGTGACGGGTGAGGAGCGTGTGACGTACCGCGCTGTGCTCGCCAATCGCGAGTTCGCCGCGCTGCTCATCGGACAGGGTCTGAGCACGATAGGGGACCAGCTCGCGCGCATCGCGATCGCGATCCTCGTCTTCGAACGCACCGGATCGGCCCTGGCAGCGTCCGCCACCTACGCCGTCTCGTTCCTCACATACCTGCTCGGCGGGCCGGTGCTGTCCGCGGTCTCCGATCGATATCCGCGGGCTGGCGTCATGGTGATGTGCGACGTGCTGCGAGCTCCCGCGATCCTCCTGCTCTGCGCGTCCGACGTCCCGCTCTGGGCCTATTTCGTCGTCCTCGTGCTCGTCGGGCTGTTGTCCCCGCCCTTCGACAGTGCGCGGAGCGGGTTGCAGCCCGATCTGCTGCCAGGTGACCAGTACGTCGTCGGCAACGGTTTGATGAACCTGGTGCTGCAGTTCGGGCAGGTTCTGGGATTTCTCGCCGGAGGCGCCCTGGTCGGTCTGGTTTCGACGCGCGGCGCGTTGGCGATCGACGCCGCTTCCTTCCTCATTTCGGCTGGTTTCGTCCTGGCCTGCGTCGTTCCACGGCGCGCTGCTCAAGATCGGGCAGATCGGGGTCGACTACTGACCGACACCCGCAAGGGCGTGAGCCTTGTTCGTTCATCCCCTGCGCTGCGCCGCTATCTGTTGTACTCGGTCTTGACCTCGGCGGCCGTGATCACGCCAGAGGGTCTGGCTGTACCGGTTTCCCGCGCGCTTCACAGCGACAACGTGATGGCCGGCTTCCTGACGGCGGCCATACCCGCCGGCACAGTCATCGGTGGCCTTGTCGTGCTCCGACTGGCCCCTGAGCGCCGGCTCGTCCTGCTGCCGCACCTGTCCCTCCTCTGTACCGTCCCGCTCCTGTTCACCCCCCTCGTCAACCAAGCGGCGCTGCTCGTCGCCCTCT
>JAWWOJ010000465.1:0-5138 GCA_033851885.1 Frankiales bacterium
CTGAGCAGCAGGTCGCGCAGGCCCGACGCCGCGGCGCCGGCAGCCACGGGCAGCACGATCACCCAGCTCAGCTGATCGACGCCGGGGAGCACCGCCAGCGCGATCCCGGCCCCGGCGAGCTGCCCCCAGCCCCACCAGGACCGCGGTTTCCACACTGTGGGTAACTCCTGGGGAGAACTACAGCTGTGTAAGTAGGTTCAGCGCCACTGGGTGGACATCGCGAACCCCGCCACGATGAACCCGAAGCCGATGAGCAGGTTGTAGTTGCCGAGGTCACCGACGAGCGGCATCGAGGTGCTGGCCATGTAGAAGACGACGAGCCAGGCCACGCCGATCAGCATGAGACCGAGCATGACCGCCGGCACCCAGACCGGGCTCGGGCCCTTCTTCCGCGAGGCGGCCGGGGTCGGAGGCGGCACGTACACGGCCTTCTTCCGCTTCTTGGACTCGGGCACGGCGTCGACCTCCTGGGCACGGCTGGTCGGGTTAGCGTATCGGAGTGACCACTCCCGAGAAGCGTGCGCGGGCGTGGCGGGTGCTGGTGCCGGTGACGGCGCTGCTTGCCGGGCTGCTGTTCGCGGCGAGCGCGCACACCGCGCAGGGAACCGACCTGCGCGGCGGGCGCTTCTCCGACCTCACGAGCCTGATCGACGCCTCGAGCAAGAGCGTGAGCAAAGAGGAGCAGCAGGCCGCGGTGCTGCGCCGCGACGTCGCGGCGGCCACCC
The DNA here is from genome assembly GCA_033851885.1 of Frankiales bacterium. Classification (GTDB taxonomy): domain Bacteria; phylum Actinomycetota; class Actinomycetes; order Mycobacteriales; family SCTD01; genus RYN-111. The sequence continues at coordinate 726 of JAWWOJ010000465.1, forward strand.
AGGGGGCCGCCGCGGGCTCCTCGACCGTCGCTGCCGAGAAGGCCCGCGGCGACCAATGGCTCGGCGGCGCGGGCCTGGTGGCCGTGCGCGGACCCGGCCTCACGGTGAGCCTCGACGACGCCCCGACCCGCAAGCCCGGCGAGCCACCGGCCAGCGACAACCCCGACGACCTCGTGGTGCACCAGCAAGACGTCCAGTCGGTGCTCAATGCGCTCTGGGCCGGCGGCGCCGAGGCGATGACCCTCATGGGCGAGCGGATCGTGTCCACCAGCGCGGTCCGGTGCGTCGGCAACACGCTGCTCGTCCAGGGCCGGCTCATCGGTCCGCCCTTCGTCATCAAGGCGATCGGCGACACGGCGGGCATGCGCGCCGCTCTCCAGGTCGAGCCGGGGGTCGCGCTGTTCCAGCACTACGTCGACGACTACGGCCTGCGGTTCGATCTGGTGACGGAACGGCAGCTGCACCTCCCTGCCTACGACGGCACGCTCGACCTGCCGACCACGACCGGCTCCGGGTGACCACCGCCGAGCGGGTGCGCTGGTACGCCCGTGGGATCGGTCAGACACTCATCACGCTCGGCGTCGTCGTCCTGCTCTTCTGCGGCTACGAGCTGTGGGTCACCGGTCTCTACACCGAGCGGCAGCAGCACGACCTCGGTCGGGGGCTCGATCGCACCTGGGCGCAGGCGCCCGCTCCGGACCCGCACCATCCGCTGCCGTACCAGGTCGGCAAGGGCATCGCGCGGATCTGGTTCCCGACGCTCGGCAAGGACGTCCACTACGTCGTGGTCCAGGGCGTAGGTCGCGAGGACCTCAAGAAGGGCCCCGGCCACTACCCCACGAGCGCGCGCATCGGCGCAGTGGGCAACGTCGTCATCAGCGGCCACCGCACGACCTACCTCGCCCCCTTCAACCGGGTCGACGAACTGCGTCCCGGCGACGCGATCGTCCTGGAGACGCAGACGTTCTGGTACACCTACACCGTCACCGCCGAGACGATCGTGAAGCCGACCGCGGTGGAGGTGACCTACCCGGTGCCGGGGCACCTGGGGGAGAAGCCGACACAGCGGCTGCTCACCCTCACGACCTGCAACCCGAAGTACTCCGCCCGGAACCGGCTGATCGTGCACGCCGTCCTCTCGACGCCGCTCGCCAAGAAGCCGGGCGTGGTACCGCCCGCCCTGGCGAAGGTGGTGACCGGCTGATGTACGTCTGGATCTGGCGGCACCTGCCCGGGTCGCTGCTGCTGCGCCTGCTGCAGGCCCTGCTGCTGCTCACCGCGGTGGTGGCGCTGCTGATGCTGGTGGTCTTCCCCTGGATCGAGCCGCAGCTGCCCTGGAACGACGTCACCGTCACCGGCGGCTCCGGGTAGACCGGGTTCGGCGGCGCACCCCACTGCACTGATCTGCCACACTTGTCCTGACCCGCAACCGGGTCTTGCGGTTGTCCAGTAGCACGTGCACACCTCGTGCACGGAGAGGCGTTGTCGTGCCCGGCCCCAGCCCGTCCACCAAGAAGACCCCCGCCAAGAAGACCCCCGCCAAGAAGGCGCCCGCCAAGAAGGCGCCGGCCAGGAAGGCCGCAACCGGGTACGCCGACCAGCCGTGGATCGCGCACTACCCGAAGGGCGTGCCGACGACGTACCTGTTCCCGACGACCCCCTTGACCCGGCTGCTCGATGACGCTGCGACGTCCTACCCCACGCATGTCGCGCTGGCGTTCCTCGGTGCGAAGACGTCGTACAAGCAGCTCAAGGACCAGGTCGACCGCTTCGCCGGCGCCCTGCAGGCGCTCGGCGTGACCAAGGGCGACCGGGTCGCGCTCGTGCTGCCGAACTGCCCGCAAAATGTGATCGCCCTGTTCGCCGCGATGCGCCTCGGCGCCGTCGTGGTGGAGCACAACCCGCTCTACACCGAGCCCGAGCTCGCCCACCAGCTCGCGGACTGCGGCGCCAAGGTCGTGGTCTGCCTCGACCGGGTCTACGACAAGGTCGCGAAGGTGCAGAAGGACACGGCCGTCGAGACCATCGTGACGACCTCCCTCACTGACTGGCTGCCGCGGACGAAGCAGCTGCAGCTGCGGATGCCGTTGAAGAAGGCGAAGCGGGCGCGCGCCGAGCTGTCCGCCGTCCTGCCGCGGGGTGCCGCGGTGAAGGACTTCACGGCCCTCATGAAATCGGCCACGCCCGTCACCCGTCAGGAGCCGGTCGAGTCCTCCGACCTCGCCCTGTTGCAGTACACCGGCGGAACCACCGGGCTGGCGAAGGGGGCGATGCTCAGCCACGGCAACCTGGTGAGCAACGCCTACATGAACCGGCTCTGGGACATCGAGGCGCAGGGCGGCACGGAGATCACCCTGGCCGCGATCCCGCTGTTCCACGCCTACGGCCTCACCGTCGCGATGACGAACACGATCCTGCTCGGCGGCACCCTGGTGCTCATCCCCAAGTGGGACCTCGACCTGGTCTTCAGCACGATTGCGGAGTGGAAGCCGACCCTGTTCCCGGCCGTTCCCCCTATGTACAAGGCGATCGCGGACCACCCCAAGGCCAGGACCACCGACCTGAAGAGCATCCGGCTCTGCGTCTCCGGTGCGATGAAGCTGCCGGTGGAGATCGCGGAGCACTTCAGCCGCGTGTCCGGCGCGACCCTCATCGAGGGCTACGGCATGACGGAGACGTCTCCCTCGACGCACGCCAACCCGACGACGGGTGCGGGCAAGCCCGGGTCGATCGGCCTGCCGCTGCCGGGCACCTCGGCGAAGATCGTCGACCAGGACGACCCGACCAAGGTGATCCCGGTCGGGCAGCCGGGCGAGCTCGCCATCGCCGGTCCGCAGGTGTTCTCGGGCTACTGGGGCCGCGCGGACCAGACGGGCGTCTTCACCCGGGACGGCTACGTGCTCACGGGCGACGTCGCGGTCATGGATGAGGACGGCTACTTCTTCATCGTCGACCGCAAGAAGGAGCTCATCATCGCGGGCGGCTTCAACATCTACCCGTCCGAGGTGGAGGAGGTCCTGTTCGCGCTCGCTGGCGTGCAGGACGCCGTCGTCATCGGGGTCCCCGACAAGTACCGCGGCGAGACCGTCAAGGCGTTCGTCGTGAAGGCCCCCGGCGCCAAGCTCACCGAGGACGATGTGGTCGCACACTGCTCCGCCAGCCTCACGGCGTACAAGGTGCCGAAGCTGGTGGAGTTCCGGACCGAGCTGCCGCGCAACACTGTCGGCAAGGTGCTGCGGCGGGTGCTCGTCGAGGAGGAGGCGGCCAAGCAGGCGGGTGAGGGCAAGCCGGCATCGGTGCCCTCGAGCGCCCCCAAGGCGCGCAAGGCTGCCCCCGCGGCGAAGAAGGCACCGGCCAAGAAGGCACCGGCGAAGAAGGCTCCCGCGAAGAAGGCTCCCGCCAAGAAGTAGGTTGGGCGACGTGGTCCGCGTCCTCGTCGTCGACAACTACGACAGCTTCGTCTTCAACCTGGTCCAGTACCTCGGCCAGCTCGGCGCGGGCACCGACGTGCGGCGCAACGACGAGGTCGGGGTCAACGACGTGGACGGGTACGACGGCGTGCTGCTGTCACCCGGCCCCGGGATCCCCGAGGACGCCGGCTGCTCGGTCGAGCTCGTCGGCGCGTGCGAGGACAAGGGGGTGCCGCTGCTCGGCGTCTGCCTCGGTCACCAGGCCATCGCGGTCGCGCACGGCGCGACGGTGAGCCGGGCACCCGAGCTGCTGCACGGCAAGACCAGTGAGGTCGTGCACCAGCACGCCGGGGTGCTGCACGCGCTGCCGACGCCCTTCACGGCGACCCGCTACCACTCGCTCGCGGTCGAGGAGGACACCCTCCCCTCGGAGCTGAAGGTCACGGGCCGCACCCCGAGCGGCGTCGTGATGGCGCTGCGGCACCGTGACCTGCCCGTCGAGGGGGTGCAGTTCCACCCGGAGTCGGTGCTGACACAGGGCGGTCACCTGCTGCTGGCGAGCTGGCTACGCCAGTGCGGCGACGACCGGGCGCTCGACCGGGCGCCCGCACTTGCCGAGCACGTCGAGTCCAAGCGGCTCGCCGCCTTCACCTGACCTGCCGTAGATGTGAACTGAAGGGGTTGCCAGGCCAGGCTGGGCAACCCTCTCTCTCCACATCCACGGGTCAGGGGGTGGGGGTGGGGGTGGGGCTGGGGGTCGGCGCGGTCGGCGGTGGGCCGGCGGCGTCGTAGGCCACGTCGATCATGACGTTGGACCCGACCGGTGCGTAGGCCTTGAGGGGGGTCTGGCCGAGCACCGTCCCCGGCGTCACGGACGACGGGACGCCTCGCACCGCGATGCCGAAGCCCGCGGCTCCGAGGATCCCGATCGCCTGCTCCTGCGTGAGGGTGCGGACGTCGGGTACGAGGTTGGTCCCCGACGTGATCGCCACGGCGACGACCG
>JAWWOJ010000473.1:0-9044 GCA_033851885.1 Frankiales bacterium
CGGTGCACAACTGGTGGACAACCTCGCTGAACTGGGGACGACACGCGGTTGTCCTGGGGACATCCTGTGGGCAGCGAGAAAGTTCGAAAGTCCTTGGTTCCCAGGCCTTGTGCTCCCCGTCGCAACCCACTAAACATCCATCAGCCAGAAGGAACGACGAACCGCCCGGGGAGCAATCCCCGGAGCCGCGCAGGACCGGGAGACCGGCCCAGCGCAGGGGGTCCGACGAGAGCCGCTGGTCGTCGGACCGAAGGTCGGAGCCCGTTCGCAAGAGCTGGCACTGGACGCGGAGCGGCGTCGCGCAGGACGGCGACGGCAGACAGCGCGAGCGACGAGGACGGGGCAACCCGACCGCGACGACCGCGAAGGTCACCGGGACCGCACCACGCGGCATCGGATCACCGGACCGGGCACCCGCAAGGGCGGCCGGCACCGGGGTCCAACCGGGCCTGGAAGGCCAGGACCCGCCGAGCGACCGCAAGGACGTCCGGCAGGTCTGGGGCACCGGGACCGTCACGAGGCCCCCTGCATCTCCAATATGCAGGGGGCCTCGTCCCATGTTGGGCCAGGTCCTTCCGCTGCGCAGGCTCCGACACGCGGGCGCTCGCCGGCACCGGTGACGGAGCGTGACCGACCTCACCACGCCGGGTCGGCGCAGGTACAGGCACCTCTCAGCCCCACCTGGCACACTGGGTCCACGAGTGCCGCCCGTCTGGACGGCACCAGTCTCTGGTGGGGCGCCGTGCCGCGTACGCGCGCAGGGACGACCGCGCGTCCGACGACGGACGCCCCCGCCGTTTTGATCATCTCGGCGGCCATGGGCGCCGGGCACGACGGCGTCGCCTACGAGCTCGAGCGCCGACTGCTCGCCCGCGGCGCACACGCGAAGGTCTACGACTACCTCGAGATGCTCCCCGTCCGGATGGGGCCGTTCTACCGCGGCTTCTACCAGCAGCAGCTCAAGCACGCCCCAGCCTCCTACGAGTGGCTCTACGGGAAGATGGACCGCGGCGTCATCGCTCCCATCGCCGCCTACCTGGGCCAGATGGGCAAGCGCAAGGTCCGCAAGATCGCGCGCGGCTACGACGTCGTGATCTCGACCTACCCGCTCGCCTGCCAGGCCACCGGTGCACTGCGCCGCTCCGGCAAGCTGCCCATCCCTGCCGTGGGCTTCCTCACCGACGTCGACGTCCACGCGCTGTGGCTGCACAAGGGTCTCGACCGCAACTTCACCGTCTGGCACGGCAGTGCCGTCGAGGCCATCGACCGTGCCGGTGTCCCCTCGCACGCCGTGGGTCCGGTGCTGCCCGACGCCTTCCTTTCGCCGGCCACCGCGGCCGAGCGCGCCGAGGGCCGTGCGCTGCTCGGAGTCGACGCCACCGAGCACGTGGTGCTCCTCGTCGGCGGTTCCTGGGGCGTCGGCGGGATCGGCACGACCGCGCGGGCCATCCGTGATTCCGGCGTCGGCACCCCGGTCGTCCTCTGCGGCCGCAACGAGGACCTGCTCAAGGAGCTCGACGACGAGCCCGGCATCGTCGCCCTCGGGTGGACCAAGGAGGTACGCCGGCTGCTGGCCGCATCCGACGTCCTGGTCCACAACGCGGGCGGCCTGTCCTGCCTCGAGGGCTTCGCCGTCGGCGTCCCGGTCATCGGCTACGCCTGCCTGCCCGGCCACGGCCACCGCAACTCGCTCGCCATGAAGGCCGCCGGTGTCGCCGCGGACGCGACCAACGAGCTCGAGCTAACCGACGAGATCCGCCGGCTGTCGCGCACCGAGGCCGGCGCCGCGATGGTCGCCCGGGCCAGGGGGATGTTCCTCGCGGACCCCACCGACGAGCTGCTCGAGCTCGCCCAGTCCCCCGTGACCCAGAGCCAGCGCGTCGTGCGCCGCGCGGCCACCCGGCGTCTCGTCGTACGGGCCGGAGCGGTCACTGCCGGCGTACCCCTGTCCATCACGGCGCTGTCCTTCGGCGTCGCACAGGCCAGCGTCCACGGTGTCGGGGTCGCCAACAGCAGCCACGCCGTCTACGTCGCTGCCCTGGTCGACCACGACCAGGTCGCCGACGCCCGCGTCGTACAGGCCCTGCGCAGCTACGCGGCGACCGTGGCGGTGCGGCACGCCGACAACGCGCCGACACCCACCGACGTGCAGGCCCTCGTGGCCAGCGGCGTCACGGTCGTCGGCGCCGACACCGGCGTGAAGAGCCGCAACCCCCGCACCCTGAAGAACACGATGAGCGACGCCGCCCAGGCCGTCGCCTACACCCCCGGCGTGCGCCCCAAGGTCGTGTGCCTCAAGGCACCCGGCATCGTGGAGTGGACCGTCGCGCGCGACCACGGCGTCCAGCTGACCCTCACCAAGGTGATTGTCCGCAACGGCCAGCTCCCGACGAGCCTGCACCTCGGTGACGTCGTGGTGCTCGATGAGCGCGGTCGCACGGCGACGCAGGTCGAGAACGACCTCGCCGCGCTCCAGGCGCTCTCGACGACCGAGCGGCTCCCCCAGCTCCCGCTCGTGGACGTCTTCGCCGCCGACAAGTCCTGATGCTCGGCAAGGCCCTGCTCGCGTGCGGGGCTGTCGCCGCGGCTGTCCAGGCCGCGCCGCTGGCGACGTTCGTCCCGGCCGGCAAGCGGTTCGCCCCCGGGCTCAACGGCCGCGGCCGGGACGGTCATGTCGCGCTCACCTTCGACGACGGCCCCGACGCGCAAAGCACCCCGCGGTTCCTCGACGCGCTCGCGACCCTCGACGTCACGGCCACCTTCTTCCTGCTGGGCGAGATGTGCCTGCGCTACCCCGACGTCTCCCGCCGGATCGTCGACGAGGGGCACGAGGTCGCCGTCCATTCGTGGGACCACCGCAACCACCTCAGGAACCTGCCCGGCAGGCGGACCGCCGACCAGCTCGCTCGGACAGCTGATCTGATCGAGGTGCAGACCGGCGTCCGGCCCGCGTACTTCCGGCCCCCGTACGGCGCCCTCACCACCGCGGACGTCGTCGTGGCCCGCCAGCTCGGCCTGCGTACCGTGCTCTGGACCGCGTGGGGCCAGGACTGGCAGCGCGGGCTGGCACCCTCCGACGTCGTTGACGAGGTGCTCCGCGGGGACCTCGACGGCGGGACCGTCCTGCTGCACGACAGCGACTGCACGAGTGAGCCGGGGTCGTGGCGCGCCACCCTCGGCGCCCTGCCCACCCTCGTCGAGCGCTTCCGCGACCAGGGCCTCGAGGTCGGCACCGTGGGCGACCACGGACTGCGGTGATCACCGCCGTCCTCGCGGCGTTCGTGGCGGCGTCGCTGTTTGCGGTAGGGGCCGCCGTCCAGCACCAGGAAGCGCAGGCGGTCGCGCCCGGCCGGCACGCGTCGCTGCTGCTGCGGCTGGCCCGCCGACCCCTGTGGCTGCTCGGGATCGTGGCCGACGGCGGCGCCATCGCGATGCAGGCGGTGGCCTTCGGATACGGGTCGGTGCCGCTGGTGCAATCGCTCCTTGTCGCCGGGCTTCCGCTGGCCGCCCTGTTGTCGGCGCTGCTGCAGCACCGCCGGATGCTGCGGGCCGAGGTCGTCGGCACGCTGCTCTGCGCCCCCGGCATCGCGCTCCTCGCGCCCGCCCTGTCCTCGACTCCCTCCGGCCACGATCCGTCGCGCGCCGCGGCGATCGTCGCCGGCGTCGTCGTCGCGGCCGTCGCGCTCCCCTTGCTCGCGCTGCGGTCGCACCGCAGGTTCGGGGGCCTGTACGCCGGGACGGCAGCCGGCTGCGTCACTGGCGCGGGCTCGGTGCTGCTCGCCGTGATCGCCGGGCGGTTCGGGCACTGGTCGGCGCTGTTCGGGTCATGGGCGGTCTACGCCGGCGTCGTCGTCGGCGTGCTCGGGCTGCTGCTGGCGCAGATCGCGTTCCAGACCGGGGACATCGGAGCCCCCCTGGCGGCGCTCACGATCACCGAGCCGCTGGTCGCGGTCGTCCTCGCCGTGACCGTGCTGCACGACGACCTGCCGAGCTCGGGCGGGGCGCTGGCCGCCGCCATCGCCGGGGCCGTGCTGTCGGTCAGCGGGGTGCTCGTGCTGTGCCGGAAGGCCTCAGCGGAGCGGCTGCCCGTGGGCGTCCACGTCTGAGAGCGCCCCGCGGAGCAGCTGCAGCCCGTTGCGGGTCAGGGCGTCGGCGTCGTCCACCTCGACGCCGAGCTCCATCGCCGCCCCGACCGAGCCGCCTGCATAGCCGATGGCGGCGATCACGGCCGTGCGCTCCGCGTCCGGCAGCGTCGCCAGGGCCTGCTCGAGGCGGGCGACCAGCTCGGCCTCGTGCGAAGGCACCGACGGGGCATGGCTGTCGACCTCGTCCGGCGGCATGCACCGCACGCGCGACGGTCGCTCGGTCACCAGCTGCTCCCTTCGTAAGAACGGCCGTCCCAGGGTCTCCCCTGGGACGGCCGGTGCACCAGCCCTCAGGTCGCCTCACGGCGGTGTGTCGCTCGAAGCGACGAGTGTGGGACCGGGGGCCATGTATGAGCTGATGCAGCACCCACGCTAACAAGTCCCAGCCCGCTCGTCTTCCCACGAATGGGCGCACTGTGGACGCGTCGGGACAGTCCGGACAGCCCCTCCAGGTGGGCCGGAGACGTGCCGACAGCCAAGAGCAACAGCCCAGGAGGACCCCATGGCGATCGCCCTGCTCGTGACCGGTGTCGCGGTCTTCCTGCTCCTGTGCGTGGCGGTGCTGCGGTTCTGCGCCGCCCGCAACGTCGACGGCGTGCTCGACGACCTCGACGATCTCGTGCGGGAGCTCCCTGAGGGGCACCGCCCGCCGCCCGGACTGGGCCCGATCTCGCCGAGCGAGCGCACCCTGTCGGCGGAGGCCGAGCGCGGCTTGCGCGACCTGCAGGCGTTCCTGCTCGACGCCGCCTAGGAGTCTGCTGAACAATGCGTGTCGTCGTGGCCCCTAACGGTGGGGGTCGGGACGATGTGCTTATGCAGGGTCGTCCGCTTGTTGAGCGTGAGCTGCTGGATTCGGAGTCGGTCGCGGGGCACCTGGTCGAGCCAGGGTCTGTGTTCGCGCTGCTGAGGGATCACCGCAGGGTGTTGTTTCCGGGGTCGTTGTTCGCCGACCTGTTCCCGTCGGGCCGTGGCCGGCCGTCGATCCCGGTGGACATCGCTGCGTCGATCTTGGTGCTGCAGGCGCTGTTCGGTCTGTCGGACCGGGAGGCGATGCGGGCCGTCCGGACGGATCTGCAGTGGAAGGTCGCGTGTGGGCTGCCGATCGGGCATGGCGGCTGGGACGCGTCGGTTCTGACCTACTGGCGGCGTCGGTTGCTGGCCTCGGCGGCGCCGAACCGGATCTTCGATGCGGTGCGGGAGGTGATCGCTCAGACCGGTGCGGTGAAGGGCAAGACCCGGCGGGCGCTCGACTCGACGGTTCTGGATGATGCGGTCGCGACGCAGGACACCGTGACGCAGCTGATCGCGATCATCCGTAAGGTCCGCCGTGACATCCCCGCCGCAGTAGGGATGGTCGCGCGGGTCTGCACGGCGCACGACTACGACGACCCGGGCAAGCCGCAGATCGCCTGGGACGACAGCGAAGCCCGCGAGGGGCTGATCAGTGCACTGGTGAACGACGCGCTCGCGCTGCTGGCGGAGCTCGAGGGTCTCGAGCTGACCGACGAGCAGTCCCGCACGGTCGCGCTGCTGGCGTTGCTGGCCGGTCAGGACGTCGAGCCGGCCGAGGACTCCGACGGCACCGACGGCAGGTGGCGGATCGCGCGGAAGGTCGCGAAGGATCGTGTGATCAGCATCGTCGATCCCGAGGCGCGGCACGCCCACAAGACGGTCCACCGGCGGCAGGACGGGTTCAAGGCGCACCTCGCGGTCGAACCCGACACCGGGTTGGTGACCGCGTGTGAGCTGACCAAGGCCGCGGGCAGCGACGGGATGGACGGCGCCACCGGCATCCGACTCCTGGACGCCGACACCACCCTGGCCGGCGAGCCGGTCGCCGTGCTCGGTGACAGTGCCTACGCGACCGGGGACGCCCTCGCCGCGATCACCGAGGCCGGGCATGCACCGCTGGTCAAGCCCGGGCCGAGCAGGCCCGCCGTCCCGGACGGGTTCATCCTCGACGACTTCACCGTCGACGAGACCGCCGGCACCGCGACTTGCCCGAACGGCGTGACCCGCGCGATCACCAAGAGCCGGTCCGTCACCTTCGGTGCCGCATGTCGCGGCTGCCCCCTCAGAGAACGCTGCACGGCAGCCAAGGCTGGTCGGATGCTGCAGCTGACAGAGCACGATGCGCTCCTGCGCACCCATCGCCAACGCGCGAAAGACCCTGCCTGGCAAGCGGACTACCGCCAGCACCGACCCATGGTCGAGCGATCCATCGCCTGGCTCGTCGCCGGCGGGAACCGCAAGCTCCGCTACCGCGGCACCGCGAAGAACAACGCCTGGCTCCAGACCCGCACCGCCGCCCTGAACCTCCGACGGCTCCTCAACCTCGGCCTCGACCGGCAAGCCGGAGCCTGGGTCCTCACCTGAGCCAACCGAGCCGCGAGAAGGCTGCCAGCAAGACGATCTGAGCCCTTGACCGCCCCTCAGCGGTGCTGCCAACCTCGAACTCGGCGAGGCGACCCTCGTTGTCGACCCTCGAGGTCTGACCAATCCAGACGCCCAAGAGCGCCTCGAGGCGCCCCGCCACCCAAATCAGGCCTTCTTCAGCAGGGTCCTAGCCTGGGGTCATGACGACGCCCCACCTCGGCACCAGCACCCTCATCGAGGAGCGTACGGAGGAGCGCGAGCTCCAGGACCCCGGCTCCGTCGCGCACATCGTCAAGAACCCCGGCAAGGTCACCGAGGCCTACATCCTCGGGACGCCGGTCGAGGCGCTCTGCGGGCACGTATTCACGCCCAGCAAGGACCCCAAGGCGCTGCCGATCTGCGACACCTGCAAGGACATCGCCGACATCCGCACCGACGGGCAGGGCGGCGACATCAGCTAGCGCGGTTCTGAACCTGGACAATGATCCGATGCCCCCGCGCCCACCCACCCCGTCCGGTGGCCGCTGGCCCGTGCGGTTCGGCACGGCCGAGCTGGCCCGCGACCTGGACCGGCCGAGCGGCTGGCAGCTGATGGTGGACGGGACCCCCCAGTCCTACGTCGACCTCGACGACCCTTCGCACCTCGAGTTCGAGTACGTCCGGCTGCTCGCCGACCTCGCCGACGCCGTCCGCGCGGCCGGTGAGCCGGTGGCCGCCGTGCACCTGGGCGGCGGCGGCTGCACCCTCCCCCGCTACGTCGCCGCGACCCGGCCCGGCTCGACCCAGGTCGTCGTGGAGGCCGACGACCTGCTCGTCGAGGTCGTCCGCCAGCAGCTCGGGACGGCGGGCTTCCGGCTGCGCGTCGGCGACGGTCGCGAGGCGCTGCGACACCTGACGCCCGGCACCAGCGACCTCGTCGTCACCGACGTCTTCGTCGGGGCTCAGGTGCCGGGACGGTTCGCGACGGTCGAGCACGTCCGCGAGGTCCGACAGGTCCTCACGGACGACGGCGTGTACGCCGTCAACGTGGCCGACACCGGCATGCTGCCGTTCGCCCGCGCGCAGGCCGCCACCCTGCTCGAGGTGTTCGCCCACGTCGTGGTGCTGGCGGACCCGGGGGTGCTTCGCGGGCGGCGCTTCGGCAACGTCGTCCTCGCCGGGTCGGACCAGCCGTTCGACCTCGACGAGCTCCGGCACGTCACGGCCCGCACGGTCGGGCGCGCCCGGGTCGAGGAGGGGCCGGTCTTCCGCCGTACCGCGAAGCCGTGCTGGGACGCGGATCCGCCGACCGCCCCCCTGCCTCCGGCCAGCACCTTCAGCCGCGCGCGGCCCTGAAGTCGGGCTGGCGCTTCTCGAGGAAGGCGGCGACGCCCTCGGCGTACTCCGGTCCGTGGAGCGACGCGTCGTAGTGGGCGCGCACCTCGTCGTCCTCCTCCCGCCGCCCCGAGCTGACGCGACCGACGAGGGCCTTGGCGCCGAGCTGGCTCACCCTGGCCCGGCTCGTGAGAGTGTGCAGCAGGTCCTCGGTCCGGGTCGCCAGGTCGTCGCAGACCTCGTGGACGAGGCCGACGCGCAGGGCCGTCTGGGCATCGACGAGGTCACCCGTCATGAGGATCCAGGAGGCCCAGGCCGGTCCCACGACATCGACGAGCCGGGCGGTCGACGGCAGCGCATAGACGATGCCGAGCTTCGCCGGCGTGATGCCGAAGCGGCTCTCCGGCGAGCAGAGTCGGAGGTCGCAGGCGAGGGCGACCTGCGACCCGCCGCCGATGGCGAAGCCCTCGACCATGGCGACGGTCGGCTTGGGGCACTCGAGGACGGCGCGCTCGCCACCGATGACGGCCTGGTTGTAGCGGGCGGCCAGGTCCGGGGTGCTGCGCAGCGTCCGGAACTCGCTGATGTCGGCCCCGGCGCTGAACGGCCCGCCGGCCGGCCCCCGGAACAGCACTGCGTCGACGGTGTCGTCAGCCGCCAGCTCCGGCATGAGCCGGCCGAACTCCTCCCACATCGCGAGGTTGATCGCGTTGTGCTTCTCCGGGCGGTTGAACGTGATCGTCGCGACCCGGTCCGCGCGGGTCACCAGCAGCTCGTCCACGCCGCGCATCCTTTCAGGTAGCCCCACGGTCAGCCGATCCCCCTGAGGTGATCTCTGTCCTGTCGGTCGTCAGCACGGCCGCCGTCACGGGCGGCCTCGGGCTGACCGGCCGCTGGGTCGCACGGCAGCGCGACGCGCTCGGCCGGCCGCGGCCGTTCCCGGCGATCTCGGTGTCGCTGCTCGCCGTGCTTGCTGTGGGGTTCGCCGTCCCCGTCGTACGCCGGCACCAGGAGGAGTCCCGGCTGTCGCGGGTGGCCTCCGCGCTGGTCGGGCACCCGGTGCGCGTGCACTGCCAGTCGATCGGGCAGGCGCTCGCCGACGTGGGCGGCGAGCTGGGCTTCGTGAAGTACGACGACGCCGGCCGGCCGGAGCCGCGCACGACCATCAAGCGCGACCCCTGCGGTGAGCTCCGCCGCTACTACAGCGGC
>JAWWOJ010000477.1:0-7343 GCA_033851885.1 Frankiales bacterium
GCGGGTCGGCCATGGCTACTTTCCTGCCGTCTGAAGCTCAGTCTCCGAAGCGCGCGCCATCTCGGCGAGGACCCGCTTGTAGTCGCGCGGCGTCACCTTCGTGAAGCGGTCCAGCTGGTCCACAAGCGCTGCGGCGACAGGCGATCCTGTCTCTTCGGCGTGCTCGGTGAGCAGCTGGCGCAGGGTCTCCCTGTCGTCCTCGTCGAGCGGGTCGAGGTCGACCATCTCGCGGTTCACGTTGACCGGGTCGAGGTCGACGACGTAGGCCACGCCGCCACTCATCCCGGCCGCGACGTTGCGGCCGGTCGGCCCGAGGATCGCGACCTGACCACCGGTCATGTACTCGCAGGCGTGGTCACCGACGCCCTCCACGACCGCGGTGGCACCGGAGTTGCGGACGCAGAACCGTTCGCCCACGCGACCGCGCACGAACAGCGAGCCGCTGGTCGCGCCGTAGAGCAGCGTGTTACCGGCGATGACGTTGTCCTCGGCCGGGAAGGTCGCGTCCAGCGCCGGGCGTACGACGATCCGCGCTCCGGACAGGCCCTTGCCGACATAGTCGTTCGCGTCGCCGTAGAGCCGCAGCGTGATGCCGCGCGGGACGAACGCCCCGAACGACTGACCGGCCGAGCCGGTGAAGGTGAGGTCGATCGTGCCGTCCGGCAGACCGCCGCCGCCGTGTCGACGGGTGAGCTCGGCGCCGAGCATGGTGCCGACCGTGCGGTTGACGTTGCGGACCGGCAGCTCGAGGCGCACAGGGGTGCCGTCGGCGAGGGCCCCTTCGCACAGCTGCAGCAGCGTGTTGTCGAGTGCCGCAGCCAGGCCGTGGTCCTGCTCGACCTGCTGCGTCAGCGGCGTGCCGGCCGGCAGGTCCGGGACGTGCAGGATCGGCGCCAGGTCGAGACCTGCCGCCTTCCAGTGCTCGATGGCGCGCCTGGTGTCGAGCACCTCCGCGTGACCGACCGCCTCCTCGAGGGAGCGGAACCCGAGCCGGGCCAGGTGCTCGCGGACCTCCTCCGCGATGTACTCGAAGAACGTCACGACGAACTCCGGACTGCCGGTGTAGCGCTTGCGCAGCTCGGGGTTCTGCGTCGCGATACCGACCGGGCAGGTGTCGAGGTGGCAGACCCGCATCATGATGCAGCCGCTCACCACGAGCGGAGCGGTCGCGAAGCCGAACTCCTCGGCACCGAGCAGCGCCGCGATGACCACATCACGTCCGGTCTTGAGCTGGCCGTCGACCTGCACGACGATGCGGTCACGCAGCCCGTTGAGGAGCAGGGTCTGCTGGGTCTCGGCGAGGCCGAGCTCCCACGGTGCACCGGCGTGCTTCAGCGACGTCAGTGGCGAGGCCCCGGTGCCACCGTCGTGGCCGGAGATCAGCACGACGTCGGCGTGCGCCTTGGACACGCCCGCCGCGACGGTGCCGACGCCGACCTCAGCCACCAGCTTCACGTGGATCCGGGCGTCCTTGTTGGCGTTCTTGAGATCGTGGATGAGCTGCGCCAGGTCCTCGATCGAGTAGATGTCGTGGTGCGGCGGCGGGCTGATCAGACCCACGCCCGGCGTCGAGTGCCGGGTCTTCGCGATCCACGGGTAGACCTTGTGGCCGGGCAGCTGACCGCCCTCCCCCGGCTTCGCGCCCTGGGCCATCTTGATCTGGATGTCGCGGGCGTGCACGAGGTACTCACTGGTCACGCCGAACCGGCCCGACGCGACCTGCTTCACCGCGGAGCAGCGCTCCGGGTCGAGCAGCCGCTCGCTGTCCTCCCCGCCCTCGCCGGTGTTGGAGCGCCCACCGAGGCGGTTCATCGCGATGGCGAGGGTCTCGTGCGCCTCGGCGCTGATCGACCCGTAGGACATCGCGCCCGTGTTGAAGCGCTTCACGATCTCCGACGCGGGCTCGACCTCGTCCAGCGGGATGGGCGGACGGAGCCCCTCGCGGAGGGCGAACAGGCCACGCAGGGTGCCCGCCCGGGCGGACAGCTCGTCGACCTTGCCGGAGTACTCCTTGAAGACGTCGTACTGCTGGGTGCGGGTGGAGTGCTGCAGCGTGAAGACCGTCTCCGGGTTGAACAGGTGGATCTCGCCCTCGCGGCGCCACTGGTACTCACCACCGATCTCGAGGCGGCGGTGCGCCCGCTCGGTCGGGTTCGACGGGTAGGCGCGGCGGTGCCGGGCCGCTGTCTCCTCGGCGAGGACCTCGAGCCCGATGCCGCCGAGCCGGGACGTGGTGCCGGTGAAGTACTCGGCGACGAGGTCCTGGGACAGGCCGAGTGCCTCGAAGACCTGGGCACCGGTGTAGGACGCAATGGTGCTGATGCCCATCTTCGACATCACCTTGAGGACGCCCTTGCCGAGCGCCTTGATGAGGTTCTTCTGTGCCTGCTTGTAGGTGAGGTCGCCGAGCACGCCGTCGCGGGCGAGCTCCTCGACCGTCTCCATCGCGAGGTAGGGGTTGACGGCCGCCGCGCCGTAGCCGATGAGCAGCGCGACGTGGTGCACCTCGCGCACGTCGCCGGCCTCGACCAGCAGGCCGACGCGGGTGCGGCTCTTCTCCCGGATCAGGTGGTGGTGGACCGCGGACGTCAGCAGCAGCGACGGGATGGGCGCCATCGTCTCGGTCGACTCGCGGTCGGACAGCACGATGATGCGGGCGCCGCCCGCGATGGCGGTGGACACCTCGCGACGCACCCGGTCGAGGGCGTCACGCAGCGCCTCGCCCCCACCGTTGACGGGGTACAGGCCGTAGATCGTCACGGCGGCGAGACCGGGCTGGTCGCCGTCGTCGTTGACGTGGCTGATCTTCGACAACTCGTCGTTGTCGATGACCGGGAACGGCAGCACGATCTGCCGGCAGCTGGCGGGGCCGGGCTCGAGCAGGTTCTGCTCGGGGCCGATCCCGCCCGACAACGAGGTGACGAGCTCCTCGCGGATCGCGTCGAGCGGTGGGTTGGTGACCTGTGCGAACAGCTGGCTGAAGTAGTCGAACAGCATCCGCGGCCGCTCCGACAGCACCGCGACGGGGGTGTCGGTGCCCATCGAGCCGATCGGCTCGGCTGCCGCCGTCGCCATCGGCTGCAGCAGGATGCGCACCTCCTCCTCGGTGTAGCCGAAGGTCTGCTGGCGGCGCAGCACGGACGCAGGGGTGTACTCGACGTGGTCGCGGTCGGGCAGCTCCTCGAGGCGGAGCAGACCCGCGTGCAGCCAGTCCTCGTACGGATGGGCGGCGGCGAGCTCGCCCTTGATCTCGTCGTCCTCGACGATGCGCCCCTTGGCGGTGTCGACGAGGAACATCCGGCCGGGCTGCAGGCGGCCCTTGCGCTTGACCTGGTCGCTCGGGATGTCGAGGACGCCGACCTCGGACGCCAGGATGACCCTGCCGTCGGTGGTCTCCCACCAGCGCGACGGGCGCAGGCCGTTGCGGTCGAGCACGGCGCCGATCAGCGTGCCGTCAGTGAACGTGACGCAGGCAGGGCCGTCCCAGGGCTCCATCAGCGACGCGTGGAACTCGTAGAAGGCCTTCTTGGCGGGGTCCATGTCGATGGCGTTCTCCCACGCCTCCGGGACCATCATGAGCACGGCATGCGGCAGCGACCGGCCTGCCATGTGCAGCAGCTCGAGGACCTCGTCGAAGGACGCGGAGTCGGACCCGTCGGGGTGGCAGATCGGGAACAGCCGGGTCAGGTCGTCCGGGAGCTCGTGCGGACCGCGGAGCAGCGCCTCGCGGGCACGCATCCAGTTGCGGTTGCCCTTGACGGTGTTGATCTCGCCGTTGTGGGCGATGTAGCGGTACGGGTGCGCCAACGGCCAGCTCGGGAACGTGTTGGTGCTGAAGCGCGAGTGCACGAGCGCGAGGGCGCTGTCGAAGCGCTCGTCCGAGAGGTCCGGGAAGAACGGCTGCAGCTGGCCGGTCGTGAGCATGCCCTTGTAGACGACCGTGCGGGTCGACAGCGACGGGAAGTAGGTGCCGCACTCCCGCTCGGCGCGCTTGCGCACGACGTACGCCCGACGCTCCAGCGCGTAGGCGGACATGCCCTCCTCCTGGGACCCCAGGAAGACCTGGCGGAAGATCGGCATGACCTCGGCGGCCGTCCGTCCGATGCCGGCCCCGCTCGGGTCCACGGGCAGCTCGCGCCAGGTGAGGACCCGCAAGCCCTCCTCGGCGACGATCCGCTCGAAGCCGACCTGGATCTCGACGGCCTGGCGGGGGTTCGTCGGCAGGAACGCCGTGCCGACGGCATAGACCTCAGGCAGCTCGACAGTCACGACGGCGCGGTAGAAGCTGTCCGGGACCTGTACGAGGATGCCGGCGCCGTCGCCGGTGGCGGGTTCGGCGCCGGAGGCACCACGGTGCTCGAGGTTGCGCAGCGCCGTCAGGCCCTGCTCGACGAGGTCGTGCGAGCGCCGCCCGGCGACGTCGACGACGAACGCGACGCCACAGGCGTCGTGTTCGTGAGCGGGGTCATAGAGGCCTTGGGAGGCCGCGCGGGCACGGCGGCCTTGCGAGGCGGGAGACATGGTGGAGCCTTCCGTCACGGTGGGTGGGTTCGAACTTCACTGCCACCCGGGACGTCGCTGGCCCTGCTGCAGATGACGAACACGTTACACGACCGGACGCGAGTGGCTCTCGACGGGCTGTCACCCGTTTGGAGCAATAGACGATGATATGGCCCTTTCGGGCCATGGTGGGCAGGGGTGCCTGGCCACACCCTGACAGATGTGGCCGTCCCCTCCTCCGGCCGTCGCCTGGTGGCGCACGCGGGAGCACGCAAGAAGCTCCTGGGGTGCGCGCTCGCGATAGCCCACCTCCCCCTGCTGCTGGCGGCTGCGATGCTGCCGGTGTCGGGAGCGTGGCTCGGGGCCACGGCCGCGCTGCTCGGCACCGAGGCTGTGCTCCTGGGCGTGCTGCTGCGCACCGAGGAGGAGGCCCAGCGAGGCGCGGAGCAGCTGACTCTGGCCCTCTGGCAGGGCCACGCCAGCATGCGAGCCCGCCAGGAGCAGACCGAACGGATCCGCTCGGACCTGATCGCCACCGTCAGCCACGAGTTCCGCACCCCGCTGACCGGCATTCGCGGAGCGGCGCTCACGTTGCTCAAGCGGGGCGATCGTCTCCCGCCCGACGCCCGGGCGCGCTTGCTGGAGGCCGTGCTCGATCAGCAGGAGCGATTGTCGCGCCTGCTCGAGAACATGCTCACCGCGTCGTCCGCGACGTCGCCCGACCCGGACGCCATCGCCGAGGTGGATGCGGTCGCGGCGGAGGTCGCGATGCTCACCGAGCACGACGTGTCCGTCGTCATCGAGCCCGGGCTGCTCGCACCCATCGACCGGCGCGCCCTGCACCAGGTCCTCGCGAACCTGCTCGACAACGCGATCCAGTACGGCGACAGCGGCACCGTCCCGCTCGTCGCCGGCGGTCGTGACGGCAAGGAAGTCTGGGTCGCCGTGAGCAACGAGGGGAGGCCGCTGGACGACCAGCGGCTGTTCGAGCCCTTCGTCCAGGGCGATGCCGGCCCGACCCGGGAGCACGAGGGGATCGGGATGGGGCTCTACGTCGTGCGCCGCCTCGTCGAGGTGCATGGTGGCAAGGTGACGGCCCGCTGCGACAGCGGATGGGTCACGGTCGAGGTGCGCATCGCGGCCGCGGAGGACCGCCGGCATCACGCGCCGACGGCACTGCCGATCCCATAGGTCACGGCGGCGGCCAGGCCTCCGAGGATGAGCTGCCGAGCGCCGGAGTACCACCACGTGCGGCTGGTGAAGCGCGACACCGCCGCGCCGGACACGAACAGACCGACGACGGTCAGCACCACCGTCGCGAGCAGCGTGGTGGCGCCGAGCAGGAAGGGCAGCAGCGGGATGAGCGCCCCGACCACGAAGCTGCCGAACGACGAGGTGGCCGCGGTCCACGGGCTCGGCAGGTCGTCGGGGTCGACCCCGAGCTCCTCGCGAACGTGCGCGCGCCAGGCCTCCTCCGGGTTGGCGCTCAGCTGCCGGGCCACCTCACGCGCCAGCGCCGGCTCGACGCCACGCTGCACGTAGACCTGCGCGAGCTCGGCCTCCTCGGCGATCGGGACCCGGTGCAGCTCGAGCTTCTCGACCTCGATCTCGGCGAGCGTGAGTTCCTGCTGGCTCGCGACGCTGATGTACTCCCCTGTCGCCATCGAGAAGGCCCCGGCCGCGAGCCCACTCAGGCCGGCAAGGATCACAGCGTGGGTGGACGCCCCCGAGCCCGCGACGCCCAGGATGAGGCTGCCGTTGCTGACCAGGCCGTCGGTGACGCCGAACACGGCTGGCCGCAGCCAGCCTCCGGTCACGTCCCGGTGGTGGTCCGGGGGCGGGATCCGCTGCGAGTCCTCGGTCTCCACCGTCATGCACTCGAGGGTACGTCGACGGGCGACGGCTCGCGGCTGCCTCGACGCAGCCAGAGGAAGGCAGCCGCCGCGAGGAACAGGATCCCGGAGGTGAAGTCGTTGAGGCGGATGCCGAAGAGCTTGTGGGCGTCGTCGATGCGGAGCGCCTCGATCCAGAGGCGGCCGGCGCAGTAGGCGGCGACGTAGAGCGCGAATGCCCGGCCGCGGCCGAGCTTCCACCGGTTGTCGGCCCACAGTACGAGTCCCACCACGCCGAGGTCCCAGAGCAGCTCGTAGAGGAACGTCGGCTGGTAGGTGCCTGGGCTGTTTCCTCCCGGCGAGTGCGCGGCGTCGATCTCGAGACCCCAGGGCAGCGAGGTCCTCCTCCCGTACAGCTCCTGGTTGAAGTAGTTGCCGAGCCGCCCCACGGCCTGCGCCAGCGGCAGGAACGGCGCCAGGGCGTCGGCGAAGTCGAGGAACGGGATGCCGTGCTTGCGCAGCACCCACCACGCCCCGACCGCTCCGCCGGCGATGCCACCCCAGATCCCGAGACCGCCCTGCCAGATCTTGAGCATCTCGACGGGATGCGAGAAGTAGAAGTCCTGTCGGCTGGTGAGCACGTGGTAGATCCGGGCGCCGACGAGACCGGCGGGGACGGCGGTGGCCGCGACGTCGGCCACGAAGCCCGGCTTGCCGCCGCGCGCGACCCAGCGCTTGTCGCCGAAGTAGACGGCGAGGACAGCGCCCAGCAGGATGAAGCCCGCGTAGGCCCGCAGCGGGAGCGGGCCGAGGTGGACGACCCCGCTCGAAGGGCTCGGGATCGAAGCGCGCATCACCCGCTCACCCTAGAAGGCGACGGACTTCCACGTGCGGCCGGCGTCGTGCGTGATCTTCATGGTCTGGGAGGTGCTGCCGCCGAAGCCCCCGATGCAGTAGCCGAGGTCAGCTGACTCGAAGCCCCCCTCGGACACCCCACCGTCGGTGGACAGC
>JAWWOJ010000484.1:0-3242 GCA_033851885.1 Frankiales bacterium
ACGGGTCGCGGTCGGCTGCGGCAGCGTGCAGCTCGTCCAGGAGCTCATCGGGATCGCCTGTGACGCCGGGGACGAGGTCGTGTTCGGCTGGCGGTCCTTCGAGGCCTACCCGACGCTGGCCGCGATCGCCGGTGCTGCCGCCGTACCCGTGCCGCTGCGCGACCACCACCTGGACCTGACCGCGATGGCCGCGGCCGTGACCGACCGGACCCGGCTGGTCATCCTCTGCAGCCCCAACAACCCGACCGGCCCGGCGCTGTCCCAGGCCGACGTCGTCGCGTTCCTGGGACAGGTCCCGCCGGACGTGCTCGTGGTCATCGACGAGGCCTACGCGGAGTTCGTCGACGACCCTGCGGCGGTCAACGGCTTCACCCTGCTGGACCGGCACCCCAACCTCGTGGTGGTCAGGACCTTCTCGAAGGCCTACGGGCTGGCGGGCCTGCGCGTCGGCTACGCCGTCGGGAGCGCCCAGGTGGCCGGTGCCCTGAAGCAGGTGCACCTGCCGTTCTCGGTGACGATCGCGGCGCAGGCGGCAGCGCTGGCGTCGCTCGCGGTCGAGGACCAGCTGCTGGCGCAGGTGGCGACCGTTGTCGAGCTCCGCGAGCCGCTCCGCAAGGAGCTGCTCGGCATGGGGTGGGACGTCCCGCCGGCCCAGGGCAACTTCGTGTGGCTCCCGACGGACTACTCCGATCGGGTGACGGCCGTGTTCGAGCAGCACGCGATCCTCGTGCGCGGCTTCCCCGGGGAGGGCGTGCGCATCACGGTGGGCCTTCCCGAGGACAACGCCGAGGTGGTCATTGCGGCTCATGCGGCCCTAGTCCCTCAATGAGCCGATTTGGCCATTGTCACAATCTGTAATCATGTCGATGCTCTGTGGAGTCAACTCCGAGTAGGGACCCCCTCATGAGCACGTACCGCGTGATCACCAGCTGGACCGGCTTCTGCGCGTCCTGCCCCGCCGAGCAGCCGCTGCTGCTCGTCTCTCACGGCCCGCACGGGGTCCGCGCCTGGCTCTCCGGGGCCGGCCACGAGGACCGCACCCTGTCCTACGCCTGCTCCGTCTGCGGCCGTGTCGAGTTCGTGCCCGCCACCGAGGACGAGGACGTCTATTACGACGCCACCCTCGCCCGCTGGCCGGACTGGATCGAGGAGGCCTTCGAGCCCGTGCTGGTCACGGCGCCCTTCGTCCCGCTCGTCGAGGGCGACGTCTTCGCGCTCGCGGCGGTCTCCCTGACGGCCCACCCGGAGCCCGTCGCCCCCCAGCTGGCAGCAGTCGCCTCCGTACCCGCCTCCGCGCCCGTCTCCGTACCCGTGTCGGTGCCCGCCCCCCGCTCTCCCGCGGTGCGCGTCGTGACGATGCCGCTGCAGCGGGTCTCCCCGACCGACCTGGTGGCTGCCGCCGCCTGACGGTGTAGAACGACGGCATGTCCGTCGCCGCCACCCGCACCCGTCCGCCCGGGCCCCCGATGGGCCCTGTCGGCGCTGCCCGGATGCTCGTCACACTGGTCCGCCGCGACCAGCCGCCCGGCCGCATGGTCCAGCTCGGCCGGGAGTACCCGCGGATCTGCTCGATCGGCACGGCCCGGCAGCCGGCCTACCTCGTCAGCCACCCCGATCTCGTCCGCGAGCTGCTGGTGGTGCAGGCCAAGGCGGTCGAGAAGGGTCCGGCGCTGCTCGCCGCGGGCGTCCTCATGGGCGAGGGCCTGCTGACCCTGACGAACGCGCTGCACCGGCCCCGGCGGCGGCTGGTCAACCCGAGCTTCCACCACAGCCGCATCGCGGGCTACGCCTCGGTGATGGTCGAGGCCACCGACGCGCTCGACCGTCGGTGGGCCACCATGCGGCCCGGCACCGAGATCGACCTCGCCCAGCAGATGTCCGCCCTCACGCTCGAGATCGTCGGGCGGGCGCTGTTCGGCGCCGAGCTCGCCGGCGAGTCCGAGGACGTCTACCACTCCCTCGAGCGCGCCATGAGCGGCTGGGAGAAGACCCTCGTCCCCGGTGGTGAGCGCCTGCTCAGCCTCCCGCTGCCGGTCTTCAAGCGGATGTGGGCAGCCAAGGAGGGCCTCGACGACCTGGTACGACGACTCGTCCACCGCTCCTATGAGCACCGCGGCGACGACGTCGTGAGCGGTCTGCTCGACAGCCTGTCCGAGGACGAGGTGCGGGCCGAGGCCATGACGCTGCTGCTCGCCGGTCACGAGACGACCGCCAACGCGCTGACCTGGTGCTGGCACCTGCTGTCGCGCAACCCCAAGGTCGCCGCGCGGTTGCGCAAGGAGGTGACCGGCACCGACCCGACGTACTCCTCGCTGTCCGAGCTGCCGTTCGCGACGGCGTGCATCGCGGAGACGATGCGGCTCTATCCGCCGGCCTGGATCCTGGAGCGCCAGGTCACCGAGGAGCTGCTGCTCGACGGCTACACGCTGCGGGCCGGGTCGATCGTCGTGGCCAGCCAGTACGCGATCCACCGCGACCCCCGGTGGTGGCGCGATCCCGACGTCTTCGACCCGACGCGGTGGCTGAACGCTGAGGGCGGTTTCGACGAGGAGGCCCCCGGGCAGCCGCGGGGTGCGTGGTTCCCGTTCGGCGCAGGGACGCGCCAGTGCGTCGGCGAGTCCTTCGCGTGGGCCGAGGCGGTTCTCGTCCTCGCGCGGCTCGCGCGGCACTGGGCGCCGGAGAGCCTGCGCGACCCCCGGTTGCATGCCGCCGTGACCCTGCGGCCGGAAGGTGGGCTGCCCGCCCGGCTGCTGCCCGCGCCGCGATGATTGACTGCCTGTCATGGACCTGGCAGGCAAGAACGTTCTCCTCACGGGCGCCAGTGGCGGCATCGGCCACGCGCTGGCCGAGGCCTTCGCCAAGCAAGGCGCGAAGCTCGTCCTGTCCGGCCGCCGGGCCACCGAGCTCGAGGCCCTCGCCGAACGGGTCAGCGGTCGGGTCGTCGTGGCCGACCTGGCGAAGCGCAAGGACGTCACCCGGCTGCTCGCCGAGAGCGGCGACGTCGACGTGTTCGTCGCCAATGCGGCGCTGCCGGGGTCGGGCGCCCTCGAGGAGTACTCCTCCGCGCAGCTCGACCGCGCCCTCGAGGTCAACTTCCGGGTGCCGATCGTCATGGCGCACGAGCTGGCACCGCAGATGGTCGCGCGCGGCAGCGGCGCCCTCGTCTTCATCAGCTCGCTGAGCGGACTGGCTGCCACCGCCCGCAGCTCGATCTACAACGCCACGAAGTTCGGGCTGCGTGG
>JAWWOJ010000325.1:0-6579 GCA_033851885.1 Frankiales bacterium
AGGCTGAGCACGTCGGGCCTGCTCGCCACGACGTCAACGCGGAGCCCGAGCTCCTCGGCCGTCTTCAGCGTCTGCGGGCCGATGGCGGCGAGGATCGTCGTGTCGTGCGGCTTGCCGGCGATGCCGACGAGGTTGCGCACGGTGCTCGAGCTGGTGAACAGCACGGCGTCGAAGCCGCCGCCCTTGAGCGCCTCGCGGGTCTCGGCCGGCGGAGGGGCGGCGCGGACCGTGCGGTAGGCCGTCACGTCGTCGACCTGCCAGCCGAGCTCCCGCAGCCCGGCGAGCAGGGTGTCCGTCGCGATGTCGGCGCGGGGCAGGAAGACCCGGTCGATCGGGTCGAACACCTCGTCGTAGGGCGCCCACTCCTGGAGCAGTCCCTCGGAGCTCTGCTCGCCCGCCGGCACCAGCTCGGGCTTGATCCCGTAGTCGAGCAGCGCCTGGGCGGTCGCGTCGCCGACAGCGGCGACCTTCACCCCGGCGAACGCGCGCGCGTCGAGCCCGAACTCCTCGAGCTTCTCCCGGACGGCCTTGACGGCGTTGGTGCTCGTGAACGCGACCCACAGGTAGCGGCCCGTGACGAGGCCCTTGATCGCGCGCTCCATGGGAGCGGGGGTCCGCGGTGGCTCGACGGCGATGGTCGGCACCTCGACCGGGATGGCGCCGTGGCCGCGCAGGGCCGCGGACAGCGTGCCGGCCTGGTCGCGGGTGCGGGGGACGAGCACCTTCCAGCCGTAGAGGGCGCGTTGCTCGAACCAACCGAGCTTGTCGGCCTTCTTCACGACATCGCCGACCACGACGAGCGCCTCGCCCGCGAGCTCCGTGATGTCGTGCTCGACGTCGAGCAGAGTGCTGATGACGGTGCGCTGGTCAGCGGTCGTGCCGCCGACGGTGACGGACACCGGGGTCTCGGCCTTGCGGCCGTGCTCGATCAGGGCCGAGGCGGCTTTGGCGACCTCGCCGATCTGTGCCATCAGGACCAGAGTGCCTGGGGCAGAAGCGATCCCGGCCCAGTCGAGGCCGTCCTCGACCCTCGCGATCGTGCGTGGCATCCCGACCGGCACACCGGCGAAGCCGGGTACGGCGACGGGCGCGGGCAGACCCGGCACGATCTCGAGCCGCTGCTTGCCCTTGACGACCGCCTCGGCGTCCTTGACCCCGTCGGCGACGACGAAGGGGTCCCCGGGGTAGAGGCGTACGACGATCTGGCCGGTCTTCGCGGCGGCCACCAGGGCAGCGCCTTGCGGCTCCGAGGAGTCGACGACCTGCACCTCGGTGCGCTCGCCGGCGAGCAGCAGGATCTCGGCCGCGATGCGCTCGTCGGCGACGACGAGGTCTGCGGTCGCCAGCAGCTCGGCGGCGCGCAAGGCGAGCAGCCCGGGGTCACCGGTCCCGGCGCCCACGAGGGCCACCTTACCGACCGGCTTACGGGTGCGTGCGGGGCTCATGCGTTCTCTCCATCAGTCGTGCTCATGAGTTCTGCGGCGCCGAGGTCGAGGAGCTCGGCAGCGAGCCGCTCCCCCACCCCCGCCGCGTCGTGCGTGGGTCCGGTGGCGGACAGTCGGACGGTGTCGCTGCCGTCGAGCGCGGCGACGAGACCGCGCAGGAAGACCTCGGGACCGTCGTCGCCCTCGGCCACCTCGGCCATCCCGGCGACGGGGGCGGAGCAGCCGGCTTCGAGCGCGCGCAGCAGCGCGCGCTCCGCATCGACGGTGACGCGGCTGTCGGGGTCGTCGAGGGCCTTGAGGGCGGTGACGAGGTCGCTGTCCAGCCGACACTCGACGGCGAGGGCTCCCTGGGCCGGCGCCGGGAGCACCTGCAGCGGGTCGAGGGTCTCGGTCACGTCGCCGAGGCGGCCGAGGCGCGCGAGGCCGGCCCGGGCGAGTACGACGGCGTCCAGACCGTTGCCGACCTTGCCCAGGCGGGTGTCGACGTTGCCGCGCACCGGCACGACGTCGAGATCCAGCCCGAGCGCCCGGAGCTGCGCCATCCGCCGGGGCGAGCCGGTGCCGACCGTCGATCCGCCCGGCAGCTCGCCGAGGGTCAGGCCGTCGCGGGCGCAGAGGACGTCGCGGGCGTCGAGGCGGGTCGGGACGGCCGCGACCGTCAGCCCGTCAGCCGGCGCCGTCGGGAGGTCCTTGTAGGAGTGGACGGCGATGTCGATCTCGCCGGCCAGCAGCGCGTCGCGCAGCGCGTTGACGAACACACCTGTGCCGCCGAGCTGCTGGATGGCCGCGGCGGAGCTGTCACCCTGCGTCGTGATGTGCACGAGCTCCACGTCGAGCCCCTGGACGCGTAGCGCCTCCGCGACGTGCCCGGACTGCGCGAGGGCGAGGGCGGATGCCCGGGTGCCGAGGCGGATCATGCCTCGTCCACCGTGACGGAGGTGACGGCCTCCACCGCTGCCGGGTCGAGGCCGAACAGCTCGCGCAGCGCGTCGGCGTAGGACAGCCCGACCGGTGACTCGGTCAGCTCCTTCACGCGGACGGTGGGGGTGTGCAGCAGCGTCTGGACGACCCGACGGACGGACTGCTCGACCTCAGCGCGCTCGCGCTCGCCCATCTCGGGCAGCCGGCCGGCAAGCCGGCTGAGCTCTGCCTCGACGACCTCGTCGGCGCGGCTGCGCAGCGCCACCACGGTGGGGGCGACCCGGCTGGCCTTCTGCCAGGACAGGAAGGTGCCGACTTCGTCGGTGACGACGGCGCGAGCGGCCTCGACACCGGCGCCAGCCTCGGTGTCGACGAGGGCCGCCTGCAACCTCTCGAGGTCGACGAGGGTGACTCCGGGCAGGGTGCGCACCGACGGCTCGACGTCGCGCGGCAGCGCCAGGTCGAGCACCACCAGCGGCCGGCCCTCGCGACGCTCGACAGCCGCTGCCACGACGTCCCGGTGCACGACCAGTCCGGTGGCCCCGGTGGACGTCACGACGACATCGGCGGCGACGAGCTCGTCCACGAGTGCGTCGAGACCGACACCGCGGCCCTCGAGGGTGGCGGCCAGCCGTTCGGCGTTGGCGGCGGTCCGGTTGGCGACGACCACCGCGCCGACACCGGCCCGGCGCAGCGTCGTACCCGCCAGTGCGCCCATCGATCCCGCACCGACCACCAGGACGGAGCGGCCCGTGAGGTCACCGATGGCGCCGACCGCGTGCCCGAGGCCGACCGTCACCAGCGACTGGCCGGCCTCGTCGATGCCGGTCTCGGAGTGGACCCGCTTGCCGACCCGGAGCGCCGTCTGGAAGAGCTCGTGCAGGGTGCGGCCGACGGACTCACCGCTCGCGGCGTAGGCGCGGCGCAGCTGACCCAGGATCTGCGACTCCCCGACGACCATCGAGTCGAGGCCGCTCGCGACCTGGAACAGGTGCAGGACGGCCTGCGCCTCCCAGTGCACGTAGAGGTGCTTGGAGAGCTCCTCGAGGGGGACGCCGGACCGGCGGCTGAGCAGGTCGGTGATCGCCTCGACGCCCGCGTGGAAGCCGTCGGTGTCGGCGTAGACCTCGACCCGGTTGCAGGTGCTGAGCACGACCGCCTCGGAGACCGTGCCCGCCTTGATCTCGTCGAGCACCCCGCTGGTGTCACCGAGCCCGCGGGTGACCTCCTCCAGCAGCGACACAGGCGCGCTGCGGTGGCTGATGCCGACGGCGAGCACGCTCATGCGAGCGACTTCCGGTGCTCGTGGAACGACAGGATCTGCAGCTCGATGGAGAGGTCGACCTTGCGCAGGTCGACGTCCGCGGGGACGTTGAGGACGGTCGGGGCGAAGTTGAGGATGCTCGTGACACCGGCGCCGACCAGCAGGTCGCAGACCTCCTGGGCCGCCGAAGCGGGCGTCGCGATGACGCCGATGCTGCCGGGGACCACGACCTGCGCGAGGTCGTCGATGTGCCGCACGGTCATGCCGGCGATCTGCTCACCGGTCAGGGCCCGGTCGGCGTCGAGCAGCGCGTCGATCGCCAGGCCCCTGTTCGCGAACCCGCCGTAGCCGGCGAGCGCGCGTCCCAGGTTGCCGACGCCGACGAGCACGACGGAGCACCGCCTCGACAGCCCGAGCTCCCGGGAGATCTGGCTGATGAGGTGCGTGACGTCGTAGCCCACGCCACGGGTGCCGTAGGAGCCGAGCTGGCTGAGGTCCTTGCGCAGCTTCGCCGAGTTGACGCCCGAGGCCTCGGCGAGCGCCTCGGAGCTGACGGTCTGGGTGCCGTCGTCGGCAAGCGCGTGCAGCGCCCGCAGGTAGAGCGGGAGCCGGGCCACCGTCGCCTCGGGGATGACCTCACGACGGCGCGGTGTGCGCGACTCGGCGAGCTCACTAGTGGTCAACGGTGCTCCTGCTGGGGCCGTCACGGGACCCCACTGCAACACGACGTTACGCGCTTGTGAACGCGCGCACAAAGTCAGTGAACCCGGTCACACTCCCCGCCGCCACCCCCGTGATCACCAGGCGATCAGCGGCCGACCCGCCGGCCAGTCGGCCGCGCTGGTACCTGTTGATCACGTCACCCGAGGGCTTTGCGGAGGGCGGCCTCGTCGACCCACCAGCGGCTGTGCACGGACCCGTCGATCAGGACAACCGGTACGTGGTCGCTGTGCTCGGCCAGCCCCGGGTCGGCGTCGACGTCGAGCACTGTCAGGGGCACCCCCGCCCGCGCGGCCAGCCGTTCGACCACCGGCTGCGCCGCCGCGCACATCGAGCACCCGGCACGCGTCACGAACGTCACGCCCGTCACGCCCGACGCCCGCCGCCGCCCCCTCAGCACCAGCCCACCCCCGGCATGAATGGATACGGCACTGCTGTTTTCCGGCCGAAAACCGCAGTGCTGTATCCATTCATCGCGAGCGGAGGGGGTTAGGGGTTGAGCTCGCGGAGGCGGCCCTTGGACACCTTGCCGGTGGCGGAGTGCGGCAGCTCGTCGACGAACGACACGGCCGTCGGGCACTTGAAGCGGGCCAGCGACGTCGCGCAGTGCGCGATCACGTCATCGGCCGACATCGAGGCACCCGGTTCGAGGACGATGAGCGCCTTCACGGACTCGCCGGTATACGGGTGCGGGATGCCCAGCACGGCCACCTCGAGCACGCCGTCGAGGGTGGCGACGACCTCCTCGACCTCGCGCGGGTAGACGTTGAAGCCGCTCACCAGGATGAGCTCGCGACGGCGGTCCACCAGGTGCAGGTCGCCGTCGTCGTCGAGCACCGCGACGTCACCGGTCGCGAACCAGCCGTCGGCATCCGGGCCGTCCGCACCGTCGGGCCAGTAGCCGCTGAACAGGTTGGCGCCGCGCACGACGATCTCCCCCGGGTCGCCCTCCTCGACGAGAGCGCCGCGCTCGTCCACCAGCCGCAGCTCGACACCCGGCACCGGCCGCCCGATGGACCCGGCCTTCGCGACCTCGCTCATGAGCGTCGTCGTCAGCACCGGAGCCGTCTCGGTGAGCCCATAGCCCTCGAACACGTGGTGGCCCGTCACATCGAGCACCCGGTGCAGCACCGCGGGCGGCAGCGGCGCCGCGCCCGACACGGCGAGCCGCACCGACGAGAACGCGTCACCGACATCCGGCAGCATCGACCACGCGACGTACATCGGCGGCGCGCCGACGACGTTGGTCACGCCGTGCCGCCGTACCAGCTCGAGGGTCTCCACGGGGTCGAACCGCTCGGTGAGGACGCCGGTGGCAGCGTGCCGTGCGACCGACCCGAGAGCCGCGTTGAGGCCGAACACGTGGAACAGCGGCAGCACGAGCAGCACGATGTCGTCGCTGGCCACCACCGGCGGGTCGATCTGCGCCGCCTGCTCGAGGTTGGCCAGCAGCGCGCGGTGCGTGAGCATCGCGCCCTTGGGACGCCCGCTGGTGCCGGACGTGTAGAGCAGCACGGCGAGGTCCTCGCCACCGCCGACGGAGGCCATCGCCGTGCGGTCCGCGAGCAGTTGCCGCCACTGCTGCGACGCGGTGACGACGACGGTCGGCGCGCTGACCAGCGACGCGGTCGCGACCCCGGTCAGGACGATCGAGGCCCCCGAGTCGGACAGGACGTGGGCGAGCTCGTCGGCGGTGTAGCCGGTGTTCACGGGCAGCGCGACGCACCCCGCCCGCAGGGACCCGAAGTACGCCACCGCGAAGTCAGGGGTGTTGCCGAGGTGGATGGCGACCCGGTCCCCGGGGGCGGCGCCGAGCGCCTGCAGCCCCCGCGCCGCGGCGGACACCCGGGCGTCGAGCTCGGCCCAGGTGAGGGTCTCGCCATGGAAGAGCAGCGCCGGCTTGTCCGGCGTCGCGGCGGCCGCGTCGCGCACGAGGTCCGAGAGGTTCTGAGCCGGCACGCGCCGGAGCATGCCACAGGCAACTAGGGAGGCGTGGCGCTCTGCGAGGGCGTCGGTCCCGGGGGAAGGATCACCGGCGGCCTGCTGGTAGGGACCGTGCTCGGCTTGGGCGACGATGTGCGGCTCGGCTGCGCCGAGGGGGTACGACGCGTGCTCGGCACCCCCGACGGGGTCCCCACGATCACGGGATGCCGCCGGGTCGGCGTGGGCGTCGGCGTCAGCGCGGGCAGCACGCCGGCGTTCTTGAGCTCCCTGTCGTGCTTGATCTGC
>JAWWOJ010000497.1:0-6397 GCA_033851885.1 Frankiales bacterium
GCCGGAGGCCGCGAACTCTGCGTCCTGCCCGTCGGCCGTGCGGGCGCCGAGCCGGACCGACGCCGTCGTGCCGCGGGCGTCGGCCATCTGCGACGCGACCGTGCGCTGCCAGATCAGCTCGTAGAGCCGGTGCTCGTCGCCGCGCAGTTCGCCGGCCACCTGGCCCGGGGTGCGGAAGACGTCACCGGACGGGCGGATCGCCTCGTGCGCCTCCTGGGCGTTCTTGACCTTCTTGGCGTAGGTCCGCTGCTGCTCCGGCACGTACTCCGGGCCGTAGAGGTCGCGCGCCTGCGACCGCGCCGCCGCGATCGCGGTCTCCGACAGGTTCGTGCTGTCGGTGCGCATGTAGGTGATGTAGCCGTTCTCGTACAGCCGCTGGGCGGTCTGCATGACCTGCCGGCTGGACATCCGCAGCTTGCGGCCGGCCTCCTGCTGCAGCGTCGAGGTCATGAACGGGGCGTAGGGCCTGCGGGTGTAGGGCTTCTCGTCGACCGAGCGCACCTCGAAGGCGGCCGGCTCGAGGCGCTCGGCCAGGGAGCGGGCCGACGCCTCATCCAGCTGGAGCACCTCGCGGGTCAGCCGACCGGTGTCGGGGTCGAAGTCGCGGCCGGTGGCGAGCCGGGTGCCGTCGACCTGCACCAGGGTGGCGGACAGCCGCTCGTCCTGGCCCGCCGCGGTGAAGACGCCTTCGAGGTCCCAGTAGCCGGCTTCGGTGAACCGCATCCGGGCGCGCTCGCGCTCCACGACGACGCGGGTGGCGACCGACTGGACCCGGCCGGCCGACAGCCGCGGCATGATCTTCTTCCAGAGCACCTCGGAAACGCGGTAGCCGTAGAGGCGGTCCAGGATGCGGCGGGTCTCCTGCGCGTCGACCAGCTTGGTGTCGAGCTCGCGCGGGTTGTCGACGGCGGCCTGGATGGCCGGCTTGGTGATCTCGTGGAACACCATGCGGTGCACGGGCACCTTCGGCTTGAGGGTCTCGAGCAGGTGCCAGGCGATAGCCTCGCCCTCGCGGTCCTCATCAGTCGCGAGGTAGAGCTCGTCGCTCTCCTTGAGCAGCGCCTTCAGCTTCGAGACCTGCTGCTTCTTGTCCGCGCTGACGACATAGAGCGCCTTGAACCCGTTGTCGACGTCGACGCCGTCCTTGGCCCACGGCAGGCCCTTGTACTCGGCTGGGACATCGGCGGCGGAGCGCGGCAGGTCGCGGATGTGCCCGATGGAGGACTCCACGACGTAGCCCTCGCCGAGGTAGCCCGCGATGGTCTTGGCCTTCGCGGGCGACTCGACGATGACGAGGCGCTGTCCTGCAGGCACTTCTCTCCAAAGGGTCAGTGGGGTCCGGGGTCGGGGTGGCGGTGGGGGCCGACTGCGACAACACTCTGCACGACACTGTCAAGCAAGGACGAGGAACCCCTGCGTGACGAGCCGGGTCACCACGGGAGTGATCTGCGCCACGGCGTCGTCGGGATCGAGGCCCGTCGAGGCCGCCAGGACCGCGACGAGCGCCCCCATCGGCACCCGACCGTCGCACGCGGCGAGCAGCGCCCCGCCATAGGGGTCGAGCACGCCGTTCCAGCGCAGCCCGGCCTCCTGCTGCAGCCAACGGGCGTCCACCGACCATCCCTCGGGACCACGGGACGACACCTCGTGCAGGGCGACGTCCTCCCGCAACCGGAACCGCTGTGCCATCAGGTCCCTGCCCAGGACGGAGCGGCGCCCGAAGTGGGCGACTACCTCCTCACCCCAGGTCGCCGCCGTGGGCTGGTCGACGACGTCGAGCCGGACCTCGGGCGACAGGCCATCGGTACGACGGTGCAGCGCGACGATGCCGAAGGCCACCGCCTCGACGCCGGCGAGGGCGGCGAGCCACTCGTCGTACAGGCCGTCGAAGGCCGGCTCGTCGGTGTCGCGCAGCCACGCTGTCACGTAGTCCTCAGGGGCGGCGAGCTCGCGCTGCACGACCCAGCCGTCGCAGCCGGTGCCCTCGAACCAGGACCTGACGCGGTCGTTGCCGCTCTCGCCGTCGAGGTGCAGCCAGTTGACCAGGAGCACCCCGTGCCCGCCTGGCGCGAGCAACGCGGGCAGCTCGTGGACGAGCCGGCGCGACACCTCGTCCCCCTCGAGCCCGGCGTCGCGGTAGGTGTAGCGGCGGCCCGGCCCGATGACGAAGGGCGGGTTGCTGACCACCAGGTCGAACTGCTCGCCCGCGGCAGGCTCGAGCAGGTCGCCAGTACGCACCTCGAGCTCGACGCCGTTGAGCATCGCCGCCAGCCGCGTGAGTGCCGTAGCCCGCGGGTTGCTGTCGGTCGCGACGACCTCACTGCTGTGGTCCTCGGCGAGCAGCGCCTGCACGCCGGCACCGCAGCCCACGTCGAGCGTCCGGCCCACGAGGTGCCGTGGCGTCGCCGCCGCCAACGTCATGCTCGCCGCACCCACGCCGAGCACCTGCTCCCTTTCGACCGACGCCTTGGCGTGGCCGGGGTCGTGCGGCACGACGACGTCGGTGCCGGCGAGCGGGACGGCCTGCAGGCGCACCAGCGCCCGGCCGTCGGGACCGACCCAGCTCGCCGGGAGCACGCCGCGCTCGACAGGACCGCCGACCACCAACGCCCGGACGAGCAGGGCCAGGGGGTCGCGACCGGCCGAACGCCGGACCAGGGGGGCGTGCTCACCGCGGTCGAGGTGCTCGCGGTAGCCGGGGCCGAGCAGTTCGTCGAGCGCGGCCGCGGACCAGCCGGCGTCGCCGAGCGCGTCCCGCAGCCGGGCGGCGTCGGGGAGCAGCAGCGAGGGGTCGGGCAGCACGTCGGAGGCGCGTTAGACGGCGGCGGTCTCCTGCACGTCCGCGGCGACGGACATGCTGCGGCGGTTGCTCACCGTGACCGCGATCACGATGCCCCCGATCGCGATGACCGCGATCAGCGCGCGGATGCCCTTGTTCTCGTGGCCGCCGATGCCGTACTTCACGACCGTCGGGGCGATGAGGAGCGCCACCAGGTTCATGACCTTGAGCAGCGGGTTGAGCGCCGGGCCGGCGGTGTCCTTGAACGGGTCACCGATGGTGTCGCCGATGATCGTCGCCTCGTGCGCCGGGGAACCCTTGCCGCCGTGCGTGCCGTCCTCGACCAGCTTCTTGGCGTTGTCCCACGCACCACCTGAGTTGGCGAGGAAGACCGCCATGAGCACACCCGCGGCGATGGCTCCGGCCAGGAACGCGCCCAGCGGCTGGTAGCCGAGGGCGAAGCCGACCGCGATCGGGCTCAGGACGGCGAGCAGGCCGGGCGTGGTCAGCTCGCGCAACGAGTCCTTGGTGCAGATGTCGACGACGCGGGCGTAGTCGGGCTTCTCGGTGTAGTCCATGATCCCGGGCTTGGTCCGGAACTGCTCGCGCACCTCGAACACGACCCGACCGGCGGCGCGGGACACCGCGTTGATCGCCAGGCCGGAGAACAGGAAGACGACCGCCGCGCCGATGATGAGGCCGAACAGCAGGTTGGGCTTGTCGATCGACAGGTTGAACACGTACTCGTGGCCCTGGGGCAGGTTCTTGCCGGCCGTGGCCAGCGCCAGCTCGACCTGCGTGCGGAAGGACCCGAACAGCGCCGTCGCGGCGAGCACCGCGGTCGCGATCGCGATGCCCTTGGTGATGGCCTTCGTGGTGTTGCCGACCGCGTCGAGCTGGGTGAGGACGATCGCACCCTCGGGTCCGACCTCGCCGGACATCTCCGCGACGCCCTGGGCGTTGTCGGAGATGGGGCCGAAGGTGTCCATGGCCACGATGACACCGACGGTGGTCAGCAGGCCGGTGCCGGCCAGGGCCACGGCGAACAGCGACAGCAGCGCCACGCCGGAGCCGAGCAGGAACGCCGCGTAGACGGCCCCACCGATGAGGATCGCGGAGTAGACAGCCGACTCGAGACCGACCGAGATGCCGGCGAGCACGACCGTCGCGGGACCGGTGAGCGAGCTCCTGCCGATCTCGCGCACGGGCTTGCGGTCGGTCTCGGTGAAGTAGCCGGTGAGCACCTGGATTACGGCGGCGAGCACGATGCCGATGACCACGGCCCCCAGTGCGAACAGCCGCGGGTCGGTCGTGACCTTGGACGCGATCTCGGTGTCGAGCCCGTGCCAGTCGCTGTCCTTGAAGGACGACGGCAGGTAGGCGTAGACGGCTGCAGCGACGAGGGCCGCTGCGGCGAGTGCGCTGATGAAGAAGCCGCGGTTGATGGCGGTGAGGCCGTTCTTGTCGCCGTCGCGCGGCGCGGTGGCGTAGATCCCGATGAGGGCCGTCAGCACCCCGATCGCGGGGATGATCAGGGGCAGCACGAGCCCGTGGGAGCCGAACGCTGCCTGGCCCAGGATGAGCGCGGCGACGAGCGTGACGGCGTAGGACTCGAAGAGGTCGGCCGCCATGCCGGCGCAGTCGCCGACGTTGTCACCGACGTTGTCGGCGATGGTCGCCGCGTTGCGCGGGTCGTCCTCGGGGATGCCCTGCTCGACCTTGCCGACCAGGTCGGCGCCGACGTCCGCGGCCTTGGTGAAGATGCCGCCGCCGACACGCATGAACATCGCGAGCAGCGCGCCACCGAAGCCGAAGCCCTCGAGAACCTCAGGGGCGTTCTCGTTGAAGATCAGCAGCACGAGCGTGGCACCGAGCAGGCCGAGGCCGACGGTGAACATGCCGACGACGCCTCCGGACCGGAAAGCGATCCGCAGGGCCGGCTTGGTGCCGACCGTATTGGCCGCGTGGGCGACCCGCACGTTGGCGCGGGTGGCGAGCGTCATGCCCACGAAACCGACGAGGGCCGAGAAGGAGGCCCCGACCAGGAAGAACACCGAGCGGCCCACCCGGACCGAGGCGTCCCCGGGGAGCAGGAACAGCAGCCCGAACACCAGCACCGCGAAGAGGGCGAGCGTGCGGAATTGGCGGTTGAGGTAGGCCGCGGCCCCCTCCTGCACAGCCCGGCTGATCTCCCGCATCTTCTCTGGGCCCTGTTCGGCCGCGAGCACCTCACGCGCGAACAGCCCGGCGAAGCCGAGGGCGACGAGCGCCACGACAAGGATGATGTAAAGCAGCGGCCGGTCTCCGGTCGCGTACTGCACTGCGGACACGCGTCCTCCTGTGTAGGTGCGGGCGACGGTGCCCGCGGGTCACCCGTGCACACGAGCGACCGAGCGACGGCAGGCTACAGGCCAGCTGTGGCGGGCCTCACACCGACCTGGGCGGGAGCGGCCAGCGCAGGCGGACGGTGGTGCCCCCGGCCGTGGCCGTGATGTCGATGTCGTCAACCAGCCCCCCGAGCACCGCGAGAGACACCCGCGGGTCCACCTCGTCGCCCTCGAAGAGGGCCTCCAGGTCGCCGTCCCCGGAGGGCGGCCCCTGCGGGCCCTGGTCGATGACCTCGACCGTCAGCCCGGTCGAGTCCTCGCGCACGAGAACGCGGACCGGGACGTCCGGGGCGTGGGCGGCGTGCAGGGCCACGGCCCGCGAGCACGCCTCGCCGAGCGCCCAGCGGAGCTCGTCGACGAGCTCGTCGGGCAGTCCTGCGCGACGCGCGGCGGCGACGCCGACCAGGCGGGCGGTGCGAACGTGGTGCGGCTGCGGGGAGAGCTGCAGCTCGACAGTGGCCAACAGCTCAGTCGCTGGCCGCGACGGCCTCGTCGACGCTGGCGTGGATGGGGAACACCTTGGTGAGCCCGGTGATCCGGAAGATCTTGAGGATGCGCTCCTGCGTGCAGACCAGGCGCAGGCTGCCCTCGTGGGCACGGACCCGCTTGAGGCCGCCGACGAGGACGCCGAGGCCGGTGGAGTCGAGGAACTCGACCGCCTCCATGTCGACGACCAGGTGGTAGTTGCCGGCGCTGACCAGGTCGATGAGCTTCTCGCGCAGCTTGGGCGCCGTGTAGACGTCGATCTCGCCGCCGACCACGACGACCGTGCGGTCGCCCTCGGTGCGGTCTTCCAGAGACAGGTCCACGGCGTGCTCCTCCAGGTCGTTGCATGACGGCGTCGGATCGATCGAGCGACCCCGTACCCGTCGCCACCACGATCTAACCCCCTCGCCACCCCGGGTGCCAGGTCACGGACCGGACCCGCACGAGTCGGCGAGGATGGACCGGCCATGACGTCCGACTCGCTGCTGCACCGGCTGCTGCTCGACCCGACCCGTCGCGAGCGAGTCACGCACGTGGAGCAGGTCCCGGCCCGCGCGGGCCGGCGGGCGGAATGGCCGGTCTGGGTACCGCCGCTGCTGGTCGACCGCCTTGCCCTGCAAGGGGTGCCGGCCCCGTGGGAGCACCAGGCCCAGGCCGCAGACCTCGCTCGTGGCGGCGACTCCGTGGTCATCGCGACAGGCACCGCGTCGGGGAAGTCCCTCGCCTACCTGCTCCCGGTGCTCAC
>JAWWOJ010000504.1:0-2880 GCA_033851885.1 Frankiales bacterium
CGCTGCCGCCGTCGGGTCGCGCGTCGCCGGCGAGCGACGTGAACCGCCCCCCCGCCTCCTCGACGATGACCTGCAGGGCCGCCAGGTCCCAGAGCGAGACCTCGGGCTCGAACGACGCGTCGACGGCACCTTCGGCAACCAGCACGTGCGACCAGAAGTCGCCGAACGCTCGGGTGCGCCAGCAGTCCCGTGACAGCTGCAGGACCCCCTCGAGCCGTCCCTGTGACTCCCAGCCGGTGAGCGAGCTGTAGGACAGGTGCGCGTCGGACAACGACCCCACCGACGACACTCGGATCGGGATGCCGTCGGCGAACGCGCCGGTGCCCCGCGACGCCCACCAGCGGCGGCCGAGCGCCGGCGCGCTGACGACCCCGACATCGACGCGGCCGTCGACGAGCAGCGCGATCAGGGTGGCCCACACGGGCACCCCCCGTACGAAGTTCTTCGTGCCGTCGATCGGGTCGAGCACCCATTGCCGCGGGCCCTCGCCGGTGATGCCGTGCTCCTCGCCGAGGACGGCGTCGCCGGGACGGGCATCGGCCAGCAGCTTTCGTACCTCGTCCTCGACCGCGAGGTCGGCGTCGGAGACGGGGCTCAGGTCGGGCTTGGCGTCGACCTTCAGGTCCTGTGCCCGGAACCGGGCGAGGGTGATCGCGTCGGCGGCGTCCGCGAGCCGCAGGGCGAGCGCGAGGTCGTCAGCAAGCGTCACCCGCCAGAGCCTAGGAGGGCACGGACTCCCGGCCGTCGCGTGGGAGGGGCAGGACTGCTTCGCCGAGCAGCCACGGTCCCGGGGCGCGGACCGCTGCGTCGACCTGCAGCGCGGTCATCGGCTGGGCCAGCGCGTAACCCTGGGCGAACGTGCAGCCCAGGACCAGGAGGTCTGGCAGCTGGCCGAGGTCCTCGACGCCTTCGGCCACGACGTCCACGTCCAGCCGGTTGGCGAGGGCTGCGACCGCGCTGATCGTCGCAACGGCCCCGCGGTCCCCGGTGGCCGCGGCGGCCACGAAGGAGCGGTCGATCTTGAGGATGTCGAACGGCAGGGCCTGCGCGTGCGTGAGGCTCGAGTAGCCGGTGCCGAAGTCGTCGAGGGCCAGTGCCACGCCGAGGCCGGCCAGGGCGAGAAGGGTCTCCTTGGCGCGTGGGAGGTCGTGCACGGCGAACGTCTCCGTGACCTCGAGGACGATCCGGCCGGGGCTCAGCTGCGCGTCCGCGAGTGCCGCCCGGACGTCGTCGACGACGCCATCGTCGGTCAGCTGGGCGGCACTGATGTTGAGGCTGAGATGGATCGCCTCGGGCCACGATTGCGCCTGCTGGCAGGCCGTGCGCAGCACCCAGCGGGTGAGCTCGGCGACGACCCCTGCGCGCTCGGCCGCATCCACGAACACGGCCGGGGGGACTGACCCGCGCACCGGGTGCTCCCAGCGGGCGAGCGCCTCGACGCCGACGACGGCGCAGCTGCGGATGTCCACGACGGGCTGGAAGACGAGCGACAGCGCATCCTCGCGAAGTGCCTGGCGGAGGTCGGCGACGAGGGCGACCTGCTCAAGCGCGTTCTGCCGCAGTCGGGGGTCCCACAGCACGGTGCGACCGCGGCCGGTGTCCTTGGCGGTGTAGAGCGCGACATCCGCATCGACCAGGACGCTGCTCGGGGAGTCGCCGGCGACCAGGCGCACGCCGGCACTGGCACCGACGGCGGCGTGCCACCCGCCCTCGCCGCCGGCGGTGGCCGCGCGGAGGAAGCGGCGGGCGACTGCCTCGGCGTGCTCCGCGTTGAGCACGTCGCGGACGAGGACGGCGAACTCGTCACCGCCGAGGCGACACACGAGGTCGTTGTGGCGGGCGCAGGCACTGAGCCGGCGACCGACCGCTGCGAGGAGGGCGTCGCCCGCGGCGTGGCCGTGCTGGTCGTTGACGGTCTTGAAGCCGTCGAGGTCCAGCAGCACGATCGCGGAGGCCGCCCCCTCGGCGAGGTCGGACTGGAGGGCGTCGACGAGGGCGCGTCGGTTGCTCAGCCCCGTCAGGGAGTCGTGGTTTGCCTGGTGAGTCAACCGCTGCATCGTCGACGCCATCGCCAGCGTCGCGGCCGCCTGGCCCGCGAGCAGCTCCAACGCGGACGTCCGGGACGGGTCGTGCGCGACCGGCTTGGTGTCGGCGGTGAGCAGCAGCCCGGTCACGTCCCCTGCCACCACCAGCGGCTGGACGGAGAGCGCATGGATGCCGCCGCTGAGGAACTCATAACCGGGGGGTACGTCCTCGCCGTCCGGGAAGTACGACGACGTCCCCGCCCAGACCCAGCCGCCCAGTACGCCGATGGCCTCCTGGTCCCACTGCCGGATCACGCTGGCCAGTGGGCCCTCGGCCCAGCTGATCTCCCAGCCCGTCGACAGCAGCCGTGCGAGGCCCGCACTGCTCATCCCGGACAGGTCTCGCGCACCCTCGACGGCGCGGCGCAGGACCTCGTCGATGTCGGTCTGGCTCGAGATGCCGACCGCGATCCGCGCCATGCGCTCCGCGAGCGACGGCTGCGGGACACCGCCGAGCTCCTTGATGCGTCCCGAGAGGAAGGCCGCGGCGGCATGAGCGTCCTCGATGGCGGCGTCGCTGAGCGTGCTCCTCGACTCGAGGTTCACCGCACCGACCACCACACCGTCCACGGTCATCGGCACGCACACCTCGGACCTGAGCCCGGGGATGGCGGCGATGAAGGCCGGGTCCTGCCGGACGTCGGCGACGACCTCCGCCATATTGCTGCTGATGACCCGGCCGATCACGCCGGTCGAGGCGGTGAAGCCGTCCGAGACCTGGAAGTAGCCGCGCGAGGCCTGGCAGCGCAGCCGTCCCTCGACCAGGAGATACACCGAGGGCAGGTCCCAGCGCTCC
>JAWWOJ010000514.1:0-3287 GCA_033851885.1 Frankiales bacterium
TCACCTTCCAGTACTCCACCCGCCCCGGCACCCCCGCCGCCGACTTCCCGGACCAGGTGCCGCCCGAGGTGGTGGCCGAGCGCTACCAGCGGCTGACCGCGCTGCAGGACCGGATCACCTTCGAGGGGATGCAGGAGCAGGTCGGTACGTCGGTGGAGGTGCTGCTGTCCCACGGCGACGGCCGCAGTCACAAGAACCGGCCGGAGCGCATGACGGGCCGCGCGCGCGACAACCGGCTGGTGCACCTCGCCCTGGTCGACGGCGCGCGCCCGGGTGACGTGGTCGAGACGGTCGTGAGCGGAGCCGCCCCGCACTACCTGCTCGCCGACGGCCCGCTGCTGAGCCACCGCCGGACGCGGGCGGGCGACCTCTACGAGGCGGGGACGGCCACCCGGACCCCCGGCGTGGCCCTGGGCATGCCGACGATCGGCGTACCTGCCTGATTTGTGGTGTTTACGCGAGGTTTGGGTTGCTCGCACGTTGAGAGGGAAGTTTCCCAGCACCGTTGTCAACGTTGTCAACCCAGGAGCCCCTCACATGCGTCTGACGCGCCCAGCTGTCCTGATCGCCTCCGCCGCGGTCGTCGCCTCGATCTGCCTCGTCAGCACGTCGGAGCCGGCCGCCGCGCTCAGTGGCACGCCGACCTTCACCA
This sequence comes from Frankiales bacterium, assembly GCA_033851885.1. Taxonomy (GTDB): domain Bacteria; phylum Actinomycetota; class Actinomycetes; order Mycobacteriales; family SCTD01; genus RYN-111. The sequence goes on from JAWWOJ010000514.1 coordinate 653, forward strand.
ACCTGGCCGCGCCGAACGCGCTGGCCAACAGCGACAACGCCGGCGAGCCCAGCCTCGGCGTGAACGGCAGCACGGGCGCGCTGATGTACCAGGCGTACGCGAGCACCTACAAGGTGGCCCTCGACGCTGCCGGCACGCCCACGTGGAGTGACGTCAGCCCCCCGACCAGCGTCTTCAACATCGATCCGATCCTCGCGACGGATCGCACCACCGGCCGCACGTTCGCCGGTGGACTCGCGGGCGAGTGCTCGGCGCTGAGCTACTCCGACAACGACGGCAGCAGCTGGACGCAGCAGGGCAACGCCTGCGCCGGCGTCCTCGACCACGAGAGCATCGGCAGCGGTCCCTGGAAGGGTGCCGCCCCGCTGGGCAGCACCTACGGGCGGGCCGTCTACTACTGCGCGCAGAACGGCAACGACGCCTGTTCCACCAGCACCAACGGCGGCCTGACCTTCGGGCAGCCGGTCCTCGTGAGCGGCGCCTGTTCCAGCCTGCACGGCCACCTCAAGGTGAGCGCCGACGGCACGGCGTACCTGCCCAACGCGCACTGCGGCGGCGTGGCCGGTGGCGGCATCACGAGCAACAACGGCTCGAGCTGGACCTCGTACACGATCCCGGGCTCGAGCGAGCCGGCCAGCGGCTTCGACCCGTCGGTCGCGACGACGCCCGACAACACCGTCTACGAGGCCTGGCAGGGCGGCAACAACCACCCGATGGTGGCCTTCTCCAAGACCCACGGCAGCAGCTGGTCCACCCCGGTCGACCTCGGTACGACGATGAGCCCCGCCATCGTCACGAGCACCTTCCAGGCCGTGACCGCGGGCGACAACGGCCGGGCGGCGGTCGCCTACCTCGGCTCGACGACCGGCGGCGACCCGTTCGCGGCCTCGTGGCCGGGCGTCTGGGACCTCTACGTCAGCTACACCTACGACGGCGGCACCACCTGGAGCACCGTCAAGGCGACGACCGACCCGGTGCAGCGCGGCTGGATGTGCGCGGGCGGCACCAGCTGCGGCAGCGGTCGCAACCTGCTCGACTTCTTGGACGCCAACCTCACGAAGGACGGCCGGGTCGTGGTCGGCTACGCCGACGGCTGCATCAACGCCTGCGCCACGGCCAGCGGCACCCAGGCGCAGTCGACCGATGCCTACGCGACCATCGCCTACCAGAGCAGCGGCAAGGGTCTGCTCACCGCCTTCGACACGGCACCGTCGCCGACGCCGACCGCCACGGCCACGGCCAGCCCGACGGTGAGTCCGAGCCCGACCCCCAGCCCGACGGTGAGCCCCACCGGGGGCACGGACCCCGACCCGGCGACGCCCACGGTCACGAGCGGTCAGGCCCGCACGGCCAGCAGTGGCGCGGCCGGCAGCTACCAGTACACGAAGATCCTCGTACCGGCCGGCAAGAGCCAGCTCAAGGTCGCGATGACCGGCCCGTCCTGCGGCACGCTCGGGCTCTCGTGCAACCCGGACCTCGATCTCTACGTCAAGGCCGGCGCCAAGCCGACGACCGCCGTCAACGACGGCTCGAGCGCGTCGACGGGCAACACCGAGACGGTGACCGTCACCAGTCCCGCCGCGGCCTACTGGTACATCGGGGTCTACGTCTACAGCGGCACCAAGGCCGGCAGCTACACGGTCACGGCCACCCTGACGTAGGCCCTCCAGGCGGCCTCTAGGCTGGCCCGGTGAGGGCGACGGGTCTGCTGCTCGTCGTCCTGTCCGCAGCTACCTTCTCCACGAGTGGTTCCTTCGCCGACAGCCTGCTGATGACGGGCTGGTCGCCGGGTGCCGCGGTGACGATCCGGATCTGCGTCGCCGCCCTCGTCCTCACCGGGCCGGCCCTCTGGCTGGCGCGTGGGCGCTGGGCGGCGATCCGGGCCGAGGGCGCGCTGCTGGCCGTCTACGGGCTGCTGGCCGTCGCGGGCTGCCAGTTGATGTTCTTCTACGCCGTCCAGCACCTCTCGGTCGGAGTCGCGCTGCTGCTCGAGTACTCCGGCAGCGTCCTCGTGGTCCTCTGGTTGTGGTTCCACGACGGGGTGCGCCCAGGGACCCGCACCGTCCTCGGTGCGCTGCTCGCGGTCGCGGGTCTGGTGCTCGTTCTCGACGTCCTCGAGGGCTCGCAGGTCGACGTGGTCGGCGTGCTGTTCGGTCTCGGCGCGGCGGTCGGCCTCGCGACCTTCTACGTGCTGTCGTCCCGCACCCAGACCGACGTACCACCACTGGTGAACGCCTGGGCCGGGATGGTGGTCGGGGGAGCGACCCTGCTGCTCGCCGGTGCCGTGCGGCTGATCCCGATGGATGCCAACCGTCGCCGGGTGCACCTGGCGGGCACCGACGTGAGCTGGCTCGTCCCGGTGCTGGGCTTGTCCGTGGTGGCCGCCGTGATCGCTTACACCGCAGGCATTTCAGGGGCGCGGCTCGTCGGGCCGCGGGTCGCCGCCTTCGTCGGCCTGACCGAGGTGCTGTTCGCGATCGGCTTCGCCGCCCTGCTGGTGGCCCAGAGCACCTCGCTGGTCCAGGCCCTCGGCGGTGCCGTCGTCCTCGCCGGCGTCGCCCTCGTCCGCTCCGACCCCGCGGTGGCGTGAATGTGGACATATGGGGTGCCGCAGAGCCCTCCGGGCAGCCCATAT
>JAWWOJ010000542.1:0-3512 GCA_033851885.1 Frankiales bacterium
AGTCCAGATAGGAGGGACGTCGATGAGCGCACGTGACTTCGTCCAGAAGGACAACTACGCCTCCCTCGGCGTCCCGAAGGACGCGTCCGCCGGGGACATCAAGAAGGCCTACCGCAAGCTGGCCACCGACCTGCACCCCGATCGCAACCCCAGTGGCGAGGAGCGGTTCAAGGAGGTCAGTGAGGCCTACGACGTGCTCTCCGACGCCGCCAAGCGCAAGGAGTACGACGAGGCGCGCGAGCTGTTCTCGTCCGGGGGACCGCGCTTCGCCGGCGGCCCGGGCGGGTTCGACGTCAACGACCTGTTCGGCCGGTCGGGCGGGGGCGGCTTCTCCGACCTGTTCGGCGGGGTGTTCGGAGGGCAGCGCGGCCGCCGCCAGCCGCCGCGCAAGGGAGCGGACCTCGAGACCACGACCAGGCTGTCGTTCCTCGATGCCCTGCACGGCACCACGGTGTCCCTACGGCTCACGACCGAGGGCGCGTGCGACACGTGCCACGGCAGCGGCGCTGCACCGGGCACGCAGCCCAGGACCTGTCCCGTCTGCAACGGCCAGGGCCTCGTCAACCGCAACCAGGGCGCCTTCGCGTTCGCGGAGCCGTGCACCAACTGCCGCGGCACCGGGCAGGTCATCGAGACGCCCTGCCCGACCTGTCACGGCACCGGCGCCCAGACCAAGGACCGCACGATCACCGTCCGCATCCCCGCCGGTGTCGCCGACGGGCAGCGGATCCGGCTGGCTGGCAAGGGATCCCCCGGCAGCCCCGGTGCTCCCGCTGGTGACCTCTATGTGCGCGTCGCCGTGCAGCCGCACCCGGTGTTCTCCCGCAAGGGCAACAACCTCACGGTCAGTGTGCCGATCTCCTTCCCGGAGGCCGCGCTCGGTGCCGCGGTGCCGGTGCCCACCGTGGACGGCTCGGTGACCCTCAAGATCCCGGCCGGCACCGCGTCGGGCAAGACCTTCCGGGTCAAGGGCAAGGGCGTGCCGGCCACCAAGGGTCCTGGCGACCTGCTGGTCACCGTCGAGGTGACGGTGCCGACCCAGCTCACCGACGCCGAGCGGGAGGCCCTCGAGGCCTACGCCGCTGTCGCCGCACCGGTCCGTGAGGAGGTCCGCTCATGAGCGACGCCACCAGCGTATTCGTCATCTCGGTGGCCGCCGAGATGGCGGGCATGCACCCCCAGACGCTGCGGCAGTACGACCGCCTCGGGCTCGTGACCCCGGAGCGCACCGGCGGCGGCGGCCGGCGCTACACCCCTCGCGACGTCGCGCTGCTGCGCGAGGTGCAGCGACTCTCACAGGAAGAGGGCGTCAACCTCGCCGGCATCAAGCGGGTCATCGAGCTCGAGCACCAGGTCGAGGCCCTTCAGGCCCGCGTCCAGGAACTGCACGAGCAGCTCGCCAGCACCGAGGCCAACGTGCTCGCCTCGCTGCGCCGTGACCTCGTACCCCTCCCCAAGACCGCGCTGGTCGTCTGGCGCCCGGAGAACACCCTTGAACGCTGACCGACTGACCACGAAGGCCCAGGAGTCGCTGTCGCTGGCCGTCCGGCGGGCCGCGGCCGCCGGGCACCCCGAGGTCGCCCCTGCCCACCTGCTACTCGCCCTGCTCGACAGCGACACCGGCGTCCCCGCGGCGCTGCTGAGTGCCGCCGGCGCCGACCCCGCCGCCGTCCGTGCCCAGACCGAGAAGGCCGTCGCCGCGCTCCCCACCGCGTCCGGCTCGAGTGTCGCGGCACCCGGGATGTCGCGGGGCGTGCTGTCGGCGCTCGAGGCCGCCGAGAAGGCGGCCGCCGACAACGGCGACGACTACGTGTCGACCGAGCACCACGTGCTCGGCCTGTCCGGTCAGCTGCCCGGCATCCCCCCCGCCAAGGACCTGCTCGCAGCCTTCCCGACGGTCCGTGGCGGCGACCGCAAGGTCACGTCGCAGGACCCGGAGACGTCCTACCAGGCCCTCGAGAAGTACGGCGTCGACCTGAGGTCGGCGGCGCGCGACGGCAAGCTCGATCCCGTCATCGGACGCGACACCGAGATCCGTCGCGTCGTGCAGGTGCTGTCCCGCCGTACCAAGAACAACCCCGTCCTGATCGGCGAGCCCGGCGTCGGCAAGACCGCCGTCGTCGAGGGCCTGGCCCAGCGGATCGTCGCCGGTGACGTCCCCGAATCGCTGCGCGACAAGCGGCTCATCTCGCTCGACCTCGGCGCGATGATCGCCGGCGCGAAGTACCGCGGCGAGTTCGAGGAGCGGCTCAAGGCCGTGCTGCAGGAAATACGCGGCTCGGACGGTCAGATCATTACCTTCCTCGACGAGCTGCACACCGTGGTCGGCGCCGGCAAGGGCGAGGGCAGCATGGATGCCGGCAATATGCTCAAGCCGATGCTCGCCCGCGGCGAGCTCCGCATGGTCGGTGCGACCACCCTCGACGAATACCGCCAGAACATCGAGAAGGACCCCGCTCTCGAGCGCCGGTTCCAGCAGGTCCTCGTCGGCGAGCCGTCGGTGGAGGACACCATCGCGATCCTGCGCGGCCTCAAGGGCCGCTACGAGGCGCACCACGGCGTCGAGATCACCGACGGGGCCCTGGTCGCGGCGGCGGCGATGTCCGACCGCTACATCACGCAGCGCTTCCTGCCCGACAAGGCCATCGACCTCGTGGACGAGGCGGCTTCCAGATTGCGGATGGAGATCGACTCACGGCCGGTCGAGATCGACGAGTTGCAGCGTGCCGTCGACCGCATGAAGATGGAGGAGCTGGCGCTGTCGAAGGAGAGCGACCCCGCCTCCGTCGAACGGCTCGGTTCGCTGCGCCGCGAGCTCGCCGACCGTTCCGAGGAGCTGTCCGGCCTGATGGCCCGATGGGAGCAGGAGAAGACCGGGCTCAACCGGGTCGGGGAGCTCAAGAAGCGGCTCGACGAGCTCCGGTCCCAGCTCGAGCGCGCGCAGCGCGACGGCGACCTGGAGACGGCGTCTCGCCTGCAGTACGGCGAGATCCCCGCCGTCGAGCGCGAGCTGTCCGAGACCGTGCCGCCGACCGACACCATGGTCAAGGAGCAGGTGACCGCCGACGACATCGCCGAGGTGGTCGCGGCGTGGACGGGGATCCCCGCCGGCCGCCTGCTCGAGGGTGAGACGGCAAAGCTGCTCCGCATGGAGGACGCGCTCGGCGCGCGCCTCGTCGGGCAGCGCGCCGCCGTGCAGGCGGTCTCGGACGCGGTACGCCGCGCCCGCGCCGGCATCTCCGACCCCGACCGCCCCACTGGCTCCTTCCTGTTCCTCGGCCCGACGGGCGTCGGCAAGACCGAGCTCGCGAAGGCGCTCGCGGAGTTCCTGTTCGACGACGAGCGGGCGATGACCCGCATCGACATGAGCGAGTACGCCGAGAAGCACGCCGTCGCCCGCCTCGTCGGCGCCCCACCCGGATACGTCGGGTACGACCAGGGCGGCCAGCTCACCGAGGCCGTACGCCGCCGGCCGTACTCCGTCGTGCTCTTCGACGAGGTCGAGAAGGCCC